>JBKJRV010000125.1:0-2520 GCA_046593115.1 Gemmatimonadaceae bacterium | reverse complement strand
TCTCGACCGCCCTCGGCAAGTTCGATTTAACGGCCTTTATCGACGCCCTCAGGAAGTCCGGTTGGCCGACATTGAAGCCGAGCCAAGCATTGTGACTTTGGATAATCGTGAAGCGTCCATCTTGGTAGGTGAAGAGACCCCGATCCGCGTCCTCGACGCGGGTAGCGGGACAGGCACCGGGGTGGCACGCGCGACCGTGAGCTTCAAGGAGAGCGGCATCATCCTGAGGGTCACGCCGCACATTACGAACAACCGCCAGATCCTGATGTCGCTCCATTCCGAGCGCTCGAGCCTCCAGGCCGCGGCCTCCGACGTCGGGTTCACGTTCTCCAAACAGGCAGCCGACAACCAGCTGCTTGTAGCCGATGGTGAGACCGCTGTAATCGGTGGACTCACGGTGACCCAGGTCACCGTCGCCAAGGCAGGCATTCCCATACTCGTTGATCTCCCGCTCATTGGCCGACTGTTCGGCCAGACGCGGACACAGGAAGAAAAACGCGATCTGCTGATTCTGGTGACCCCGCACATTATTGACGAAGGTGAGAGTGTCGGGCCCACCAGTCCGCCTGTTCGCTGAACCGGAGAAGAAAAATGCAGTCTTTCTACCGTATCGCTGTCGCCAGCCTGGTCGTCGTCGCAGTCGCCGCGTGCGACTCGCGTCGCCTGACCAGCAACTCTTTCGGTGACGAACAGCCGCCGGTCATCGATGTCTCCGTTACCGTAGGTCCAAACCAAACGGTAGACATCGGCGCACCGCTGCTGGTCAGCGTCATCGCGTCCGACAACCTCTCGCTGTTGCGCGTGGAAGTCGAGGTGAAAGCGAACAACGTGCGCATTGCGCTCGATACGGTGCAGTTCTCCACCCAGACCCCGACATACACAAAGACGATCCCGGTTATCCTGAACGGGGTTTCCGCGGGTTCGCGCGTTGATATTATCGGTATCGCGCTGGATGGCGCCGGCAACACCGGGCGGGACTCGACGTCTGTTACGGTGACCGACAATTCGCCGCCAGTCGTCACGTTCATTGCGCCCATTCCCACGACGCTGACCTTCAAGACCGGCAACGTGCTTCGCGTGGGCGTCCGTGCGACGGACGGTGCCGGTGTCACCAACATCGGATACGAAGTGCTGCGCTTCCGGACGGATAGCGTCATCTTCTTCCGCGATTCCGCGATTCTGACACCGCCGCCGACGACCAAGGACACGATCTTTGCGTTCACGGTGCCGGCCAACATGCAGCCCGGTGAGTACGGCGTCCGTGCCTTCGCGAGCGATGCGTCGGGTAACCGCGGCGAGTCGTCTTTCCTGGCGATTTCGGTGCGCGACACGGTCAAGCCGTCGATCACCTTCATTGCGCCGCTCCCCGACCAGAAGTTCGGACTGCAGGACAGCATTCTCGTCACGGTCCGCCTTCAGGATGCGGTTGGCCTGCAGCGCCTCACGCTCGTCGGTATCTCGACGCGCGGTGACCCGGCGTTCGGGATCGTGGATACGCTTATTCGCTTCGACTCGACGTTTGCTCCGATCAACGTCGCCGGTGACGCGCGTTCCTTCCCCGAGGGTACGACCGACGTCACCATCTCACGCTTCCTCAAGCCCAAGAATCTCGCGGACACAATCACGGAGCCCGTGCTCATCGTTGCCACGGTGACGGACGTGTCCAACAACGTCACGCAGGCGATCCAGCGCATTCAGCTGGTGTCCGGTCCGCGCGTGACCATCGTTCGCCCGGGCGTCGGCTCCGTAACCGCCGCCGGCAAGATCGTGTTCGTGCAGCTCCGCGTCGCCGACAAGGATGGCGTCATCCAGGTCGGGTACAACGTGCCGGAGCTGGGCATTCAGCCACTCAGGACCCTTCCCAGCAATCCGATCGACACGGTCATTACGGATACGCTGTTCGTACCGGCGACCACCCCTGCGGGCACGAAGCTCACCATTACGCCCGTTGCCTTCGACCGCTTCGGTCAGCCTGGCTCCGGCACACCCGTCCAGGTGACGGTGACCGCCACCATCGCGGACACCAATGGCCCGCTCGTATTCCAGGAGTTCGGTCCCGGATTCGAGACCGATGACAGCCTGAGCATCCGCGCGATCGATCCGGATGGCATTGCCAGCGTCGGTTACCAGATCAAGGATTCAGCGGGCGTCACTCGCGACAGTGGCTTTCGCACACTGAGCGGTCAGAGCAGCGATGAGACGGCGTTCTTCCGGGTGAACGTGCCGGTCGAGCTCCAGGGTGGCCGGATTCGGCTCATCTCCTTCGCTCGCGACACACGTGGCAATCTGGGTTACTCGGTTGCCGCAGGTGACACCGCTCAGCGCGCCACGATTGGTGCGGCGCGCATCGACACCATCAACGTCGTCTTCGGTCGCACCTTCTCGCTTCCCAACGGAGGCCTGGGTGCCGACATCGCGGTCGATACCGTTCGCGGGAACACGTACGTTTCCAACTTGACCTTCGATCGCCTCGAGGTCTTCGAGAACGGCACGCAGGCCTTTAACGCCCGCAAGGTGGCA
>JBKJRV010000135.1:0-2610 GCA_046593115.1 Gemmatimonadaceae bacterium | reverse complement strand
CGCTCATGCGATCATCGACGTGGGGCACGCCGATGATCGCATGAGCGCCGTAGTAGAGCATCGTGCGCTTCTCGATCCCCACGCGCACAGCTCCGTGCACGAGCCGCGTGCAGCGCTGCGGAGCGAGCAGCTCGACCGCTCCAAGTGCGCCCTGAGCGCGAAAGGCGTTGCGGCGCGGGATGGCGCTCCAGAGCATCACGTTGACGCCCGCGAGCACCTGCCAGGGCAGCTCATGCGCGGCCGGCGCCTCGATCGCGAGCTCATGCGCCAAACGATGGAACATGTGCGTATGAACTTTATGACTCTTCCCGTTGCCCATCTCATCCCAGAAGTTCTGCGCCATCTCCAGCTTGACTTCCCCTCGCGTCCCGACCTGCGCGATTGCGAGAAGATCATCGAACGCCGCTTCACCCGCGGCTTCCATGTGCAGAAACCACTCGATTGCTTCTCGATCCGCGTCCGAGGCGAGATACGAATAGAGGTCATGCTCGTAGAGTGGGTGCGAGAAGGCCGCGCGACGGTACCAGTCGACGAACGCGTCGGGCTCGGAAGGGAGCACGGCGAGCGTGAGGTCGTGTCGCGATCGCGCGCGGGCGAGCATGTCGCGTTCCCAGGCTCGCTCGAGGATCGCCATCACGCGGCAGGGCAGTGGATGGAACTGGTTCACGGCCATCCCCTGGTGGGGAAGTCGCATGTGCTGCTGATAGACGGCGAGCAACGCACGGTGGTGCAGTGTGCGCGCAGCGTGGTCAATCGCGCGTGACCCCTGCCGCGTCGTTACCGACCTCAACGGATACGCGCGC
This sequence comes from Gemmatimonadaceae bacterium, assembly GCA_046593115.1. Classification (GTDB taxonomy): domain Bacteria; phylum Gemmatimonadota; class Gemmatimonadetes; order Gemmatimonadales; family Gemmatimonadaceae; genus JBKJRV01. Next base: position 1,807 of record JBKJRV010000135.1, on the reverse strand, counting down.
TCCGCCAGTGCATCGGCAGCGCGTATGATGCGCTCTTCGGTATCCCGCGGCAGGTCGGCCAGCACTTCATCGAGCGGGCCAGCCGCAAGCAGCCACCGCAGCCGCTCCGGGAACGCTTCCGCATCGTCGCGGGGCAGCGAGGAAGGGGAGAGCAGTCGAATCGCAGGAAGCTCAAGGTGATGCGCTGCCGCGGGGGGCGGACCATCCTCTCCGTCGCGCGCGTCGGGTTGTGCATCCCGCTCATCGTCCCGCTCTGCTATCGCGATCGTGGTGCCACCGGCGGCTGCGCTGGTATTTGCCTCTTGCCGCTGCGCGTCGTAATCGCTCATCATCTCGTTTGAAAAAGTCACCACGGATACTGCATGTCCACTGGTTCCCGCCCGTTGGGGAAACCGGCTTCCATCTCTTCATTATCCTTCTGACACGGGCCTTTTTGCAAAAGCCAAGCCCCGTTCGCCATCACCCGCGGTATCGAGGTCGTGTTCCACAGAATGGGTTTGCCCACACCACACTTTGCGCGGCTCCAGCCCGGACTCTCGCCCCTTCCATCGCTGGCCGCCGAGGCGACGCGGCTCGCGCGCTTCGTTCCCCCGTTTCGATTCACGAGCTTCTTCGCCCCCGAAGATACTCTGCTTTGCGTCATCGCGGCGGAAGGAGCGCTGGCGGGTTTGCGCGAGGGTCGAGCCCATCGCCGCGCCGAGGGGCCTAGGGTGGGTGCCAATCTTCGGGACGGAACGCCTTCCGGTAACGGAGCGGCAGGGCTGCGAATCGTCGAATTGACGACCGGGAGCGGTCTCGTGGGCTTGCGGATGCTCGATCTGGAACCGGAGGCGATGCTTGTTGGAGTGGATATCGATGACGACGCGCCGAAGGTGGCGGGAGCGAACGCATTCGGGCTGGGGCTGGCCGATCGTGCGCGCTTCGAGCAGGCCAGCATCTGGGACCAGGCGCTGGAGCTCGGTCTGCTCGCGGACCCTGTTGATGTCCTGGTCTGCAATCCTCCGTATGTCCCCGAGCCGCCGGGCGCCACATTGCCGGTGGAGGCAGGCGCCGGACCCGACGGCGCCGCGCATGTGCGACGCGTCATCGAGATCGCGGACATGACGCGTCCGTCCACGCTGGTTCTGTCATGGTGCTCACTCTGCGATCCAGCGGGAATCGTCGCCGACGCGGAGCGGGCCGGCTATCGTCTCGACGCGCTGTATGTCGTTGCCATCGCCGACGGCGAATACTCGGGCGGGGTGCAGGGTTACCTGAGCAGCTTGACTACTGCTTTCCTGAGCGACCTCCCCGACGCCATCGCCATGGTGGCTCCCGACGGTGCAGCTCGCTTCGCCTATCTGCTCCTGGCCGGTGTCTTCGCGAACGATCGCTCATCGGCCTCTCCCGCCGCACAACGGCGCGCGCCGGGCGACTCGGCTGCCGCCGTGCATGATCTAATGCGCGACTTCGTGACGCGCGGCGAGGAAGCGTTGATCGCTCCGGCCGCACCCTTCCCCGTGACGACATGGCTTCTCGACCGCTGGGACGAGATTTCCCTCCGCGCGTTTCTGCACGGTCCGCTCTCCGTCGTTGCAGGGCGCGGACTGAGCGCATGAGAATCCTCGGCGTCGGAGAGCACGCTGCATTGGGTGACATGTACGTCCGCCTCGCGCAGTCGGGCCACGATGTTCGCGTCTGCGCCTCGGACGACGTGGGCAAGGCCGGCGATGCGCGTGGACGAGTGATGGGCGGAATGCTCCGCTTCACCGACGACTGGCGGGCCCAGCTTCCCTGGCTGCGCGAGGCGGGCGACGACGGTGCCGTG
>JBKJRV010000444.1:0-13049 GCA_046593115.1 Gemmatimonadaceae bacterium | reverse complement strand
GGCAGACATGAGCGAGTGGGCCGCCATGAACGAGGTGTATGTCACCTTCTTCACCGACGGACGCCGACCGGCACGAAGTGCCGCAGGAGCCAACGGGCTCGCGCTCAATGCCCGTGTCGAAATCGAGTGCATCGCAGTCGATCCGCGCTGACACTCGCGCCGAAGATGACGGGCATCGAGCCGCAGTCGCGTTAGGCCGGTACTGCTACACCTCCGACTTCGTCGGGACTGGCATGGAGTCCATACTGCTCTCCAGGGCCGCGATGCGCTCCTCGAGCTCGCGGTTTCGCTCACTCATCTGCGCCAGCCGCGACTCGAGCGGCGCGGCGCTTGTTTCCTGCGACATGGTGGGGAGTGTCACCGAGCGTGATGGCCAGAACGTCTTCACGAGCGCGAAGACGAACAGAATCACCAGCACGAGCTGGGCGAGCAGTGTCTCCACCGTCGGAAAGATTCCCAGCGCGTCAATGTGCGGGAAGCCGGGGATGACCGTCATCGGCATGACGTTGCCCTCCTGCAACTCGCGGACACCTTTGCCCGCGAACAGGAACGCCATGTAGTAGAGCAACACGCTCGTCACCGCGAAGAACGGGCGCATCGGGATACGGACCCCGAACCGGTAGAAGAGCACGAAGATCACCGCAAGCACCGCAAAGCCGGCGAACATGCCAAGTGTCAGCGGCACCCCCACACCCGGTCCCTCGCCGAACAGCGCCTGATAGAAGAGCGCCGTTTCCGCGCCCTCGCGATACACCGCGAGAAACGCGACGAACGCCAGCGCCTTTCCGCCGCCGTGCTCCAGCGCATTCGTCACCTTTTCGCGAATGAACTGCTGCCACTTGGCCGCTTCTACCTTGGAGATGAGCCAGTAGCTCACCGAGAACAGGATGACGACGGCGATGAGCATGGTGCCGCCCTCGATCAGCTCTCGGCTCGCCGGCACCGCCGAGAGGACGGTCTGAAGCACGACCGCCGTTACGGCACTCGCCGCCAGCCCGAGCCCGGCGCCAATCCAGATCTGACGCAGTCGATGGCGGTTGCCGGTCTTCATCAGAAATGCCGCGACCGCTCCAATCACCAGGATCGCTTCGAATCCTTCGCGCAGGATGATGAGGAACGACTGGAAGAACGCGCCCCACGCGCCGGTGGAGCGGCGGGTCAGCTCCACCACCGACGGCAACCCCGCCTCGATGGCGTTGCGCGCCCGCTCGGCGGACCGCAGGTCGTTGGCCTTCAGCGCGCCCTTGAACTCCGCGAAATGCCGCTCCATCGATGCCACCAGCCCCGGGCTCTTCGCGCGCGCCGGCGTTTCAAGTGGCTCGAAGGCGATGTAGGCGTCAAACGCGCGATCGCCGGCGTCACTGGTTCGTCCCGCGCGCGCCAGAGCCAGCGCGTCGTCCATCAGTTGCATCACGGCGGGGGCCGCGGCGGCACCCTTGTCCGTTGCAGCGCGATTAGCGGCCTGTTGCGCAACACCAGAGCGTGAAGGCAACGTCCGCACGTAGGCTACAATCTTCACGACATCGGAATCCGGCAGGTCGCGTGACGCCGGCATCGCCGAGCCCGGAATGCCGTGCCGAATGACGTCGGCGATGCGTGCGTCGCTTCGCTCGACCTGCCACGCCAGTGTTCCCAGTTCGGGGGGCAGACGCGTCAGCGCACGAGCGCTCGCACCGTCGCCGCCGCCGGTCATCCCGTGACAGCTCGCGCATCGCTGCAGGTATAGACCTTCACCTTCCAGCACCTGGCTGGATGTGGACCGCAGCGTGGTGAGATAGCCCACCACGTTCCACCGTTGCTCGGGTGTCAGCGTACCTGCAAACGCCGGCATGGCCGTTCCGGTAATGCCGACCGACATGACACGGTACACCAGCGCAGGGGATACGTCGGCCATCACCGCTCGAGAGCCCAGGGCAGGCGGCGCGGGGTTCATGCCGCGCGCGGCCGGTCCGTCGCCCATGGCGAGCGCACCATGACAGCTCGCGCAATTCGCGCGATAGAGCGACTGCCCCTGCGTCAGATCCGCCGAGCGAACCGGCATGTCCAGCGCGCCCTCAGTGCCCAGCGCCGCTGTGAAACGCGCGTGAAGCGCGAGGACGTCGGCGGGTGGCCGACGCGCGTCAACCGCCGCCGCAAGCGAGTCCAAAAGAAGCCGCGTATTTACCGCGCGATCACCCGAAAGCCGGTCCGCCACCAGCCTGGCGTCCGAGAGAAAGTCCACCGCCTCCCGGTACTCCAGCTCCGAGATGAGCTTCCCGCGCGCGTCAACGGCCTTGCCGTACTCCTCGGTCGCCACGCTGACGATACTCGACAACCGCTTGGCGGGATGCTCCTGCGCTCCAGCGGCCGCAAGCGGCAACAGTGCGGCGATGACGAGTGCGCGAAGCGTAGATGATCCCATTGTCAGAAACTTAAACAGGCGCGGACGACGGCGGCCAGTCGCGCTCCAGCATCACGACGGCAATCGCCGTCGTTGCACTATGACTCAACGTGAGCCAGGTGCGTGATACGCCGAGCTCGGCCGCGCGCTCCGCCGCCCGTCGATGCAACGACAGCAGCGGACGTCCGTCGCCGGCGTTCGTCACCTCCATGTCGCGCCAGCCGATTCCGCGCGCGAGGTCGTTGCCGGAAAGCGCCTTGAAGCACGCCTCCTTGGCGGCGATCCGCGCCGCCAGATGCAACGCGGAGTCCGGTCGCGCTCGAGCGTACGCCGATTCTGCGTCGGTGAACAACCGCGCCCAGGCACGCTCACCCTTTGCGTCGAGTAGCCGCCGGATACGGGCCATGTCCACCAGATCCACCCCCATGCCGACGATCACCGCGGAAACAACCGCTTCCACAGGGAGCGGCGCGGTCGCACCGGGATGGTCAGCGCGCTCGCGACGTGGATCCACGCCCGGTCGGCGACCTCGAAGGTGCGTTGCACTGCCTCCGTCCACTCGCGCCACCTGGCGACGGCGACATCGGGCTCGGCCTCCCGCACGGCTGAGGCGCGCACTGCCAGACCCTCGCAGGCGCCCAGCAACGGCTCGGCAAGCTCCAGCAGCTCCTCCTCTTCGGCTCGGCGCGAGGATGGGTGCGCCGGATACCGTTGCCGCGCGAGCTCCAGGACTGCGGACTCGATCCCGCGCTTGAGCGCCACGCCGTCGAATGCAGCGAGCCGAACGGCACCATCCACGGCACGCTCCGCCCGGCGGCGCGCCGCCAGGAGTGGGGCGAAGAAGCGATCGTGCTCGGCGCCCGGCCGGCCGCGATGCGAACCCAGCGCGCGGAGTGCGCGCGTGACGCCAGGCAGGGCGCCCGCGCGGGAGATGAGGTCGAGCTCGACGCTCGCAAGCGCGTCGCTGCCACGAAGCGCGAACATCCCGTGCCGGGTGAAGAGCTCGCAGGTTCCGGCGTGGTATCGAACGCCGTTGATGGCGCTGAGATTCAGCGTCACGCTCGCGTTCGACGAACGAATCTCGACACGGTCCTCCATGACCGCGATGACGCCCTCGCCCGTCGCGCCAAGGACACCCGACGGGGGCAGCGTGATCTCGATCTCGCGTGCGGCGCTCATGTGCCGTCGTCACCGGTGTGCGACAGCGCTGCGCGCACGCCGGTACGCGATTCGAACCGGCTGACGAAATCGCCAAGTCGTTCGGACGTGAAGCCGTGCCGGGGAAGGCCAGTGAGGGCGATGGCCGACTCGATCGCTTCCGGCGTACCCTCTACCTCAACAAGATTATCCATGCGAGGATATCGCTCGAAGCGAACCGTGGCGCCTGACAGCGAGAACTGCGCGATGTCCCGGTCGATGGCCATCGTGCAGACATAGCCAAGCATCGCGAGAATGACGAACGCCGCATCGGCATCGCCGAGTCCCGTCGAGATCTCCTCACGCACCTTGTAGCCGTTCTCCAGGCGCGTCGGACCCTTCCAGTCGAGAGTGGCATTCGACGCGGGCAGTCCCTCGAACGCGCGGACGCGAAGCATCTCATCACGCGCTCCGAGTAGGCGATCGTGCGTGTCGTAGCGGCGGTCTCGCAACCGGCCCTCGAGGACCAACGCGCCGCCGGCGCCGCGAACGCGCGCAATGCACTGCTCCATCTCCTCGACGACGCTCTTCAGCTCCACTTCACGCATGCGGGAGCGTCCTGGTCGCGAATGTGGCGCGGCGGCGCACCGGTCAGCAGCTCCGAATGGCGGCGACGACAGCATCGGTATCGGTCAGATCCTCGAACACCGCCGCCGGACGGTGCTCGTTCAGTTGTTCCGTCGTGAACCGACCAGTGGCGACGCCGATCGCGCGCGCGCCCAGTGCACGGCCGCACTGGATGTCTGCCGGCGTATCGCCGATGACGACGACCGCTTCGCCCAGCAGCGCGAGCTTCATCGTCTCATTGGCGCGGCGATGCGCGATGGCGGGCAGCTCCGGGCGCAGCTCGTGGTCCGAGCCAAACGCCCCGACCTTGAAACGCGCCGGATCGATCGAGACGGCGCGAAGCTTTGCGTCTGCACCTTCCGCAATGTTGCCGGTGAGCAGGCCCAGCACGATGCCAGGCGCGCCATCGAGTGCGTCGAGCAGCTCCGCGACGCCCGGGAGGAGCCGCGGCGGATTCGCGGGTGATTTCAGCTCGCGGTGCAGACCTTCCAGGTACCGTGCGAGCACGCTGGGGAGACGCTCGTCAATCGTTGCATCGTCGAACCCCTCGAGGCGCATGAGATCACGCACGATCTGCCGATCGGTCTTGCCATCGAACCAGTAGTCCGCGGGCCCGATGGTTCCAAACACTTCGCGCAAGGCATCGTGAATCGCCCGCCGGCCAGCGCCGTCGGTCCAGAGCAGCGTGCCGTCGATATCGAAGAGGACGAGCTTCACGTTCGCGCGAGCACCAGGCCGGTCATGATGCTCGCGGCGCCGAGCCACTGCCAAGGTGTCGGCACTTCGTGCAACGTCCCCCACGCAACGAGCAGGGCGATCAGCGGCTGCAGGTTGATGTACATGGCAGTGCGTGTGGGCCCGAGCACCTTGAGGCCGCGGTACCAGAGGAGATAGGCGATGACGAGAGCGCCTATCCCGCTATAGAGAATGGCCAGCCATCCACGCGTGGGCAGCATGCTCCACTCGGCTCGCGCGATCGCAGGTCCCCCGACGGCGAGGAGCAGCAACGCGCCGCCGGACATGGTGATGGCGGAAATGTGCAGGCCGTGCACGCGGGTGGTATGTGGCTTGAGGAGCACCGTGAACACCGCCCAGCAGAGACCGCCCGCCAGGATGAGCGCGTTTCCGAGCAGCGTGTCGCCGCCGTTGGCGGACTGTGCGCTGCCCATGACGACGCAGACCATGCCCCCGAGCTGGAGCACAATGCCCACCCAGCCACGCGTCGCGATGCGCTCGGTGCCACGAATGCGTCCGAGCAGCGCGACAAACGCGGGTCCCGCAGCGAGGACGAGCGCGGCAGTCCCGGCGCGCGTGCGGGCAATGCCTTCGATGAAGAAGAGCTGGTAGATGCCGTTGCCCAGCATGCCGATCACGAACAGTGTCAGCAACTGCCGGCCACGCGGCCATGGCTGCTTCAGGAAGGAGGCGATACCATAGAGACAGACGACGGCAAGACTGACGCGCACGCTGTTGAACGCAATCGGATCGAGCAGTTGTGTTCCGACCTTCACGACACTGAAATTGACGCCCCAGAGGAGCGCCATGATCAGCAGCATGATGTCGGTGGTGCCGAACCCGGAAGCAGGAGTTACCGGGCGAGCGACGGGATCATCGAAGCTCGGAGGTCGCGCGGTCGAGGCCATCATGAAAACTAGTTAAGTTCATCGCCATGCACATCTCATTCGCACTCTTTGCCGACGCAGCCAATCTCTCGCAGGAAGGGAAGCTCAACATTCTGGGCGTCTTCGACGCCGTGCAGGTGGGCTCGCTCCCGTCGTTGCACCCGCGGGCGCATCTCGTGGTCCGCCTGAAGGGCGATCGTTCCGACGTCGGGAACCATCGCGTCACGATGCGGTGGATCAATCCCCGGGGAACCGAGCTCTGGTCATCGACAGGCGACATCTCGGTGGGATTGCCGCCCACCGGCGTGAACGAGCTGGACCTCCCGCTTATCGCCTCGGTGGACCTCCCGCTGGATGTCGCGGGCGCCTACCAGATGAGCGTGTCACTGGATGATCAGCCGAGGGCTGATGTGACGCTCCAGGTTCGGTCGGCCCCGCCGGTGGCACCGATGAATCAGATGGTGAGCTAAACCTATTGCGTATTGCGTACTGCGTATTGCGTCGCGTGAGGACTGGAGTGCGTGGTGGGTGAACCGGCCTAGCGGCTAAACACCGGCCGGCGCGCAAAGAGAAAGCGCTCGCGCAGTGCCACCGTGTACGGGTCTCCTGAACTGTCCATCGCTTCGATCGCGTAGCCGCCGCGACCCAGGCCACTATGCACCATGTCCCAATGGCCCAGCGAGATTCCCACGTGCGTGACGCGCCTGTCGGGGCGGTCGGAGAAGAAGAGCAGGTCGCCAGCCAGTAATTCGGCGATGTTCGTACCTGCATCGAGGCCGAGCGCCGCCTGCTGCGACGCATCGCGCGGAAGCACGAGTCCGTGCATCCAGAATACCGTCTGGACCAGCCCCGAGCAGTCGGCGCCCCACGGCGTGATGCCGCCCCATTGGTAGCTCGTGCCCTCGAACCAGTTCACCGCGCTCGCGGCGACCGCGGCAGGCTCGCCTGCCAGCGAGCTGGACATGGACTCCTCGCGAACCACCTGTCCCTCAACGCTCCGCTCGCCGGCGTGGAGCCACGCGCCAAGCGGGAGTTCTCGACGCTCGCCATCGAAGCCGACGGCCGTGCATCCCAGCGACATGATGCGCTTTCCGGGAACACCCGCACTGCGCTGGGCGTCCTCCCGTGTGCTGCCCTTCGTCACGTAACCGCGATGAATCCACCCCTCGTAGCCGTCGTCGCCGCGGACTTGAAGCCAGTCTTCCTGTACTTCCAGCACCTGGAGCGCGTGTCCGCTCAGTCGTTGAGATATCTGGGGACTCGATACCCTGGGCTCGCCATGCATTGGCGCAATTGGAGACGAGATAAATGCTCGACGGGAGCTGGTCGGAATCATGCGACGCCGTCCGCGTCCGCAAGACCGGGGATTCCGTCGCGTCCCACCGCGAGGCGGACGCCTCGTTCGATAGCGTCTTCCAGTGCATGCAACGCCAGGGTCTGAACCGTTGCGAGATCGTCGGCCGATCCACTGGCACCCGCATCCGCCGGGCAGAGCGCGAACACTATGTCTCCATCGAACCGGGTGGCCGCGGGAGTGATCCGTGTCATCAAGGCGCCGACAGCGGCGTGCGCGAGGTGCTCCAATTGCTGGCGATCGAGACCGGCATTCGTTGCGACCACACAGAGCGTCGTGTTCGTGCCAGCCAGCGATTCAAAGTTGGGCGAACGCGGTGCCGACGCGAGCAGGACCGCGCTATCGGCGAACGCGCCGTCATCGCCACGTGCGCCAGCGATGATGGCGCCAGATGCGTCGCGGATATCACCCAGCGCGTTCACGCCGGCGAACGCCGCCACGTGCAGCCGTCCTCGCCGGGCGCTCCCACAGCCGAAACCCCCCTTCATCGCGTGCTCGCGTCCAAGCACCTTGCCCACGGTCGCACCGGTTCCGACGCCCACCGAGCCCTCCGCGACATTCTCCGACGCCGCCTGATCGCAGGCTTCATAGGCCATCGCGGGCGTGGGGCGCGCGTCAAATCTTCCAATCGGCGCCAGATCGAAGACCACCGCTGCAGGCACGATCGGCACCACCTCTGCCCCCACCGGAAAGCCGCGTCCGCGTTCCTCCATCCAGGTCATCACGCCCGCGGCGGCGTCGAGCCCGTACGCGGAGCCACCCGTGAGCAGGATGGCGTCGATCCGGTCAACGAGATGATCGGGCGATAGCGCGTGCAGTTCACGCGTGCCGGTGGCGCGGCCGGCGATCGCCACCCCACCGCGCAGCGCGCCCTCGCGAGCGCGAATCACTGTCAGTCCGGTTCCGCCTGCGGCATCCGTCGCATGGCCTGCAACCAGTCCGATACTGGCGAGAGCAACTGCAGTATCCGGGGAAATCAGGCGTCGCCCGGCGTTTGCTGGCCACTGGAGCAGTTGCGACAGAGCGTGACACCGCGAAAGGTGCACATGACGCAGATGAACGTCCCGCAATTCGCGCACGGGTAGCCCTCCGATGCACGCTCTTCGCGGTCGCAGGCCCGACAGATCATCGCGTCTCGTTCCTTCAGTTCAGCCATCGAATCCCCGTGTAGAGGTCGCTGGAATTTACTGCAACGCGTCGTCCCCGGCAGCCACCGACCGTAGCGCGCCTTTGGGGACGAGGCCGTATTCCCTGATCTTCTTGATCAACGTCGCCCGCGAAATACCGAGCTCGTTGGCGGCGTGTGTTCGGTTCTGCCGGTGCCGGTGCAAGGTACGCTCGACGTGCGACCGTTCCATCTCGGCCAGTGAGCGCGGTACGTACTCGCCGTCGAAGCCGAGCGGGTCGCGCACTTCGGCGGACAGATGCGACAGCGCAATCGTGTCGGTACCGCGGGCCGCGACCATCGCCCGCTCGAGGACATTCCGCATTTCGCGAATGTTTCCGGGCCATGGATAGCGCACCAGGCGCTGCAGCGCCGGCTGGGACAGGCGCGACGGGCACCCATAGAGCGACAGGGCGAGCATTCGCGTGAGGTGATCGAGAAGCTGAACGACATCGTCCCCGCCCCGGACGCGCACGGGGGGCACGCTGACGGGACTACTGCTGAGACGATAGTACAGGTCCTCCCGAAAACGACCCTCGTTCACCGCCTCAACGAGGTCAACGCTCGATGAAGCCATGACGCGCACGTCGATGTCAATGGTTGCACCAGCGCCACGCCGCTTCAGTGCACCGTTCGAGAGAATCTGGAACACCGCGTCCTGCATCTCGTGATCGAGTGCGCCCACTTCGCCAAGGAAGAGCGACCCCCCGCGTGATGCCTCGAGGACATGTCGCCGGTCATGCGCGATGAGCGAATGCCGGTCGCTGTCGCCCTCTCCGAAAAGGCCCTCGAAGGCACTGAGCTCGAGGCCGATGCACGATACGCTCGCGAACCTTTTCTCCTTCCGCGATCCGCCCTCGTGAATCGCATCGGCATGGCACCGCTTGGCTAACCCGGCCTCGCCCAGGATTAGCACGGGAGCGCTGGCACCGCCGAGCGCCGCGATCTGGTCCGCGAGCTCGTGCATGATGACCGAGTGCGGCCGCACTGCAGCGGGAGACGTCGCCAGCGGGAGCTCGGCGGCACGCTGGTAGGCGCGCCAGAGTGGGTCAGCGGACACGTTGGGGACCATCCAGCAGCAGGTGGCCGACTTCCTCCAGCCGGAACGGCTTGCCCAGGGAACGGCGTCCGGTAGATGCGATGAAGACGCGCACCGATTCGTCGTGCAGGTCGCCTGAGAGGAACACCACACATTTTGCCTGCGCGGGATCCATTTCGCGAATGCGGCCGTAGAGACTTTCCCCCGAGCCGTCGGGAAGTCGCAGATCCAGCAGGACCAGGTCGTATCGACGGGTCGCCAGCATGGCCATTGCTTCGGCAGCAGTGCCAACGGCGTTCACCGTATGGCCACCCGACGTGAGGTACGTCGCAAGCGCGGAACGAATTGGCCGCTCATCGTCCACCACCAGGATCATTTGCGGACGCGCGATCACGGACGCCACCTTAGAGCGGGCCTCGCCCTCGATCACCGGCGGCCTGATGAGCGGAAGCTCGATCGTGAACGTCGCGCCCTCGCCCTGAACCGACTTCACCTCGATGGACCCACCATGTGCCCGGATGATGCCGTCGGAAATGGAGAGACCCAGGCCAGTCCCCTGTCCGACTGCCTTCGTCGTGAAGAACGGGTTGAAGATCTGGTCCAGTGCCTGCGGGGCAATTCCTTCGCCGGTATCGCTGACCGAGATCAGCAGCTTCGCGCCAGCTGCGCGCGTGGTGATGCTGAGCTTCCGCCCGGTTTCGAGCGCGGTCATCGCCTGCTCCGCGTTCCCAAGGAGGTTCAGGAATACCTGCTGTAGCTGAAACGGATCGGCCCATGTCTGGGGAAGTTGCTGGTCCAGCGAGATCTCGAGCTCCACCTGTTGCATGCGCAGTGCATACCGCCGCAGCTCCAGCGTATCGAGCAGCACCTGATTGACGTCGGTGACGTCACGCTGTGGCTTGTGCTGGCGGGCGAAGGTCAGCAGGTTCGCGACGATCTTCGCAGCCCGCTTCGCTTCCTGATGGATCGTTTCGAGGGCACTTCCCTGCTCGGCGTCGGCAATTGGTCCAGCCAGCAGCAGCTGGGAAAAGGCAATGACTCCGGCCAGCGGATTATTCAGCTCGTGCGCCACACCGCTCACCAGCTGGCCAATGGCGGCAAGCTTCTCCTGCTGTACGAGCTGGTCGGTCAGCCGCTTCTGGTCCGTCATGTCGCGCACGATGCCGAGTGCTGCTACCACTGCCGACCCTTCGACCACCGGCGTTGTCGTCAGCGAGCCTTCGCGCAACACGCCTCCACGTCCCATGAAGCGCATTTCGCCTCGCAGCGCCCGTCCCTTCATCGTCCCGGCATGGATGGCCAGCATGGCATCGCGATCGCGTTCGTAAATGACCTGGCTGAAGTTCGCGCCGAGCAGCGACTCGCGCGGAAGACCGGTCGCAATTTCGAGCGCGTGATTCACCGATGTGAAGCAACCGTTGGGGTCCAGTGTGAAGATGGCGTCTGTTGCCGACTCGACCAGCCGGCTGTACCGCGCTTCTGACCGCGCGAGAGCCAGCGCTCGCTCGCGCTCGGCGGTCGTGTCGCGTGCGATGCCCAGCACGCCGATGACCTTGCCCGCATGCCGGATGGATGAATTCGTCACCGACAGCCGGCGGGGACTTCCATCACGACGAATGAGCGTGCACTCGTAGCGGCGCGCTTCGCCGCCGCGAGCCGCCCGGAAGTGTGCCGAGATGCGCTCCACGTCCTCGAGCGCGATCAGCGGCAGGATGCCGCGGCCGAGGAGTTCGTTGCGGGGAACGCCGGTGACGACACAGGTGGCCTCGTTCACAGACGTGAGCGCGCCTTCGAGATCGATCGTGAAGATGGCGTCGGAGGCGGTCTCGAACAGGTTGCGATAGCGCGCCTCCGACTGCGCCACCGTATCCCGGGCGCGACGCTCGTCGGTGATGTCGCGCAGCGACGCAACGATGCCGATGATTTCGTTGACCTCGCGCAACGGGGCGGTGCTGATGGACACGATGCGCCGCTCGCCGTCGCCACGCAGCAGCACCGCTTCGTATCGCTGCGGCATGCCCGCCAACGCCAGCCGCTCCCGCTCGGCCACTTGCTCGCGAAACTCTGGTGGCACCAACCGGTCGACGTCTACGCCAATCACATTCTGAGCGAGGCCGAAAAGCGTCGTCGCCGCTGGATTGACGAAGGCAATGCGACGCTGGCGATCGGTGATGACGATCGCGTCGCTCGTCGTTTCGATCACGCGGCGATGCCGCTCGGCGATGGTCTGCTGGTCGGTGACATCGTCGAAGGTGACGACCGCACCTCCGTCGGGATGAGGCGACGCGACGATATCGTACACGCGTCCACGTTCCGGCACACGTACGGTGCCACGAGAGGACAGCGACGTCTCGAGGGCCTGCCGCACGGGGTCTCCGGCCGATGTCTCGTCGCCAAGCAGCGCTTCGCTGAAATTATGTCCGATGATCTCGCGCACCGAGCCGCTGCCGAGGAGTCGGGCCGCCGTGGCGTTCGCCCGGGTGATGCGCCCCTCGGGATCGAGCACGGCCATCCCGCTGTCGATGGCATCGAATGCGACCGCCCACTCCCGCGTCGCCTGGGCGACCTCGCCGAACAGCCGGGCATTCACAATGGCCACGGCCACCTGGTCGGCGAGCTGCTGCATGACGCGCGCGTCCGCTTCGGTGAAGTCCGCCGGGCGATTCACCACCGACAGCGCTCCGATAGCTCCAGTAGCAGTCATGAGCGGCACGTTCAGGATCTTCTTCACCAGCGAAGTGCGCAGCGTGGGGCGGTGCACGTCCGGCTCACTCGCTGGATCATTCGCGATCACCGCGACCCCTTCCCGGACCGCTCGTCCAGCCAGACTGCCCACCAGCGGCAGGCGACTGCCCTTGAGCGCGGAGATACTCCCGATGGTCGCGACGATCTCGAGCGACTCGTCGCCGCGCGTACCCAGTGCGATGCACGCACCTTCTGCCCGCGCAAGCGCCGTAGCGTGTCGAAGAATGAGCGCCATCACTTCGCTCGGCTGCAGCGATTCGCTGACGGCGCGCGTGACTTCTGACAGCGCCTCGCTTTGTCTGCGATCCGCGGCGCTTCCGGCGAACAGGCGCGCATTCAGCAGCGCGGTGGCGGCCTGCGCACCAATCGTGAGCAGGACCTCTTCCTCCTCGGCGCCGTATGACGATCGCGCACTGGAGTACACCACAATGACGCCGACGAGCTCGACCCCGACCATCATTGGCACGGCGAGCAGCGAGAGTGCCGGTCCGCCATCGCCGACGACGTCATCACTCGCGGCGAGCGGCACCCGCGTGGGATCCCAGTCGGCGATGCGGACTGCTCGAGCCGAACGGATGACTTCGCCGATGGGACCGCGGCCGATGGGCTGTGGCGCGCGGGGCCGGTCCTTGCCCCGCACCAATCGAAGCAGCGTGATGACCATCTCGAGATGCTCATCGGGACGGACGACAACGACCCCCTCGGCCTTCATCACGCGTGGCAGCTGGCGCGCAAGCTCGCGCACGATCTCCGCTTCATCGAGCGAGCGTGCCAGCAGTCCTCCGATCTGATGCAGAAGCTGCAACCGGTCGGCGCGGCGCTCTGCCACCGCGGCGAGTCGCGTCTCATCGACGAAATACGCCATCTGGTTCGCGAACAGCTCGACGGCGCGGATGCGGGAGAGTGACGGCTTCCGATGATCAATGGGGTTGTCGAGCACCAGCGTCGCTACGATGACGCCATCGCTGCCCCGCAGCGGG
>JBKJRV010000087.1:0-3163 GCA_046593115.1 Gemmatimonadaceae bacterium | reverse complement strand
TGACAAACAAACTGATTGGCATTGCCGTGTTCGCTCTCCTCGCAGGGTGTGCCCGGCAGCCGGCCCCGCGTCCGACCATTCCCGCACCTGCCGCTCGGGTCCGGGCCGATCTCCCCGCGATCACGATCATCCCGGCGCCCCGCCAGCTCTCGGAGCTCCGCGGCGAAGGGTTTTTGATCACGGCCGCGACGTCGATCGTGGGCGACACGACATCCGGGGACATGCGCCGCGCGATCGCGTCCCTCACGTCGGTGTTACGACCCGCGACTGGTTACGCGCTGGCCGTGGTCAATGCAAACAATCCCGTGTCGATCACGCTGCCCGCGAATCTCGACACGCTGCGGCGCAACGCGATCGTGATTCAACTCCAGACGTTCATTGCGCCTGACCCGCGCGGGAGCGAGGGGTACACGCTCACCGTCGATCGCGACACCGTGCGGCTCACGGCGTCGAGTGGCGCCGGCTTGTTCAACGGAGTGCAGACAATTCGCCAGCTGCTGCCGTTCGGAATCGAATCGCATCAGAGCTCGCTCAAGATGGGAGTCTGGAAGATTCCCGCCGTGGCGATCGAGGATCAGCCAACGTACCGTTGGCGCGGCGCGATGCTCGACGTCGCGCGTCACTTCTTCACGGTCGATGAAGTGAAGCAGTTCATCGACATTCTCGCGCTGTACAAGCTCAATACGCTGCATCTGCATCTCGCCGACGATCAAGGGTGGCGCATCGAGGTCAAGTCGCGGCCGGAGCTCGTCGCGATGGGTGCGGGTTCGGAAGTCGGCGGCGGTCCGGGCGGATTCTTCACGCAGGCCGACTACGCCGAGATCATTCGCTACGCGGATGATCGGTACATCGCGGTCGTGCCGGAGATCGACATGCCGGCGCACATCAATGCCGCCTTGATCTCGCATCCGGAGCTGAGTTGCGGCCGCCGTCCCCCGGCGGTGTACACCGGAATCCAGGTCGGCTTCAGCGCGATCTGCCCCGATAGCGCGGGCACGTACGCGCTCCTCGACGACGTGATTCGTGAAATCATTCAAATGACCCCGAGCAAGTACTTCCACATCGGCGGCGACGAAGTGCAGGCGCTGAACGCGACGCAGTACGCGACGTTCATCGAGCGGGTGCAGGGCATCGTGCGGAAGTACGGTGCCCGAATGATCGGGTGGGAAGAAATTGGCAAGACGCGTCTGGACGCGACATCGATCATTCAAATGTGGAAAAGCGACTCGCTCACCGCCGGCGCCGACCTCGTGACCGACATCATCGTGTCGGCCGCGCCACGCATGTATCTCGACATGAAGTACACGCCCGAGACGGAGCTTGGCCTCCGGTGGGCGGGCTACATCGACATTCGGAAATCCTACGATTGGGATCCGGGTACGTCATTGAAGGCGGTCGCGCTGTCGCGGGTGATTGGCCTCGAGGCGCCACTCTGGAGCGAGACCCCGCGGAACATGACGGCGGCGCAGTACCTCATCATGCCTCGTCTCCCTGCGCTGGCCGAGGTGGCGTGGTCGCCTGCCGGCGTCCGTCGGTGGGACAACTTCCGGCTACGCCTGGCCGCTCACGGGCCGCGATGGAATCTGATGGGGATCAACTATCACCGGTCGCCTGAAATTCCGTGGTAGAGGGCAAGCACTAGTCAGCTAGTCAGCCACAGTCAGCTGGCCAACTAGCCAGCTAGTCCGCCAAGGCCCACATTTAGCGGCCCCATGCGCCTCTCCCTGCTCCATCTCCGGCCGCTTCCGGAGCGGATCGCGAAGCTCAAGGACGTTCCTCTGTTCGCGCAGCTCAACAAGCGCGAGCTGTCGACCGTCGGGCGCCTGCTGCACGAGCGTGAGTTCAAGGCCGGCGAAGTCATCTTCGATGAGGGCGAAGAGGGACAGGCGCTCTACGTCGTCTTTTCCGGAGAAGTCATCATCGCGCGCAAGTCGCGGCCGGATACGCCGCTCGCCGAACTCGGCCCGGGCGACTTCTTCGGCGATCTCGCGCTGATCGACAGCGCGCCCCGCGCGGCGCAGGCTCGCGCGGGAAAGGACTGCGCCCTTGGCGTCCTTTTTCGCGGCGTCCACCGCTGCATGTAAGTGTCCCCGTCGATCGACTTCACGATGCCGTCGATCCAGCCGATGCACAGCGCTTCGTCGAGAGCTTCCTGGTAGATCATTCCGCCCTTCCCCGACGCCTTCTTGTAATAGCCGATCCAGAGCTCCGTTTCCTTCTCATGATTCTTGCGGAGCCACGCGCGGAAGGTGGCGGGCGTCTTGAAGAACGTCGGCTTCGGAAGCGGCGCCACGTTAAACGGCGAGGTCCGCGCTTGCGCGCTGCACGCGCAACAGCTTGCCGTGACGGTACCGCGCCATGAGCCGGTCGTCAGTGACGATCCGACCGATCGTTCCGCCAATCACCATCACGACGCCCAGCAACGGCAGCGCGAGCATCAGGCCGGACACGCCGGCCACGGCACCGCCGATGAACAGCATCATTACCGTGATCACCGGATGCATGTGCAGGCTCTTGCCGATCGTCATCGGCATATAGACGAAATCATCCAAACCGCGAACGATGATGAACAGCGCCACCGCGGCGTACACCATCTGCGGTGAATTGGGAAAGTCGGTCGCCGCCACGAGGACGACGATCAGGCCACCGGCAATCGATCCGAAGTACGGAAGCCACGCCAGCACCGCGCACAACAACCCAAGCAGCAATGGCGACGGCATCCCGATGACCCAGAGGCCGACGGCGAGCGTGATCGTATCGAGTAGCGTGAGCTGTATCAGTCCGACGAAATAGGCGCGCGTCGTCCGATCGACTTCGTGCATGAGGAACAGCGTCTTCTCGAAGAACGCGTTCGGCACGGCGCCGGCGATCATGCGCTCGACCTTGCCGCCGTCGCGCAGGAAGAAGAACGCGAGAAATGGCGCGAGCAGCAGCGAGGGCGTCCATGCCGCGATGGCCATCACGACCGGCCGCAGATATTGCTGCGCGTTACCCGTCGCCTGCCCGAGTTTCTCGGCGGTGGAATCGGCGATGTGCGCCTGCGCGAGATACGGCCAGGCTTTCTCGAGGCTGCGCAGCGTGCGGTCGACGAACGCGACGCCGCCGTTGATATAGCGCATGCTGGACGTTTGCCAGTCGAGCATGTTCTCGAGCATGCCTGGCG
>JBKJRV010000221.1:0-3893 GCA_046593115.1 Gemmatimonadaceae bacterium | reverse complement strand
GCGAGCACCGGCGGTGACGGTGGAGCGGTAGGCAAGCTCCGCGGCGCGCAGCATGCCTACCGCTCCACCGTCACCGCCGGTGCGCGCCCGTCGCTGTTTCTGGAAGTGACGCTGCCTGCCGATTCCATCGACATCAATGTCCATCCGGCGAAGACCGAGATTCGCTTTCGCGACCGGTGGCCCGTCGAGCGCGTTGTGGAAGGCGCGGTGCGGCGCGCGCTCGGCACGATGGACACGGGCGCCAGCTTCGCCAGCCGAAACTGGAGCGCGCGCACCCCTTTCGACGCGTCACCGGCGCACGTGGACGTCGAGGCACTGCGCCCCCGTCCCGCCGACGGCGGTGCCCTCTTCGGATCAGGGAGTGACAGCCCCGCCGTCGCGTCGTCCGACATGCGCAGCACCACTGCGGCCGCCGATGAGCCGCCGATTCCCATTCCGCACCTGATGCAGCTGCGTCACACGTATCTCATGTTCGAGGCCGACGACGGCGTGGTGCTTATCGATCAGCACTCCGCGCACGAGCGTGTGCTGTTCGAAGCGTTCATGCGCACGCTCGAGCAGGGCGAGGCGCCAGCGCAGCGCCTGCTCTTTCCGCTCACCCTGCACCTGGGTCCGGCCGAAGGCGAAGCGTTTGAAGCACATCAGGAGTTGTTTGCGCGACTGGGATTTGACGTCGAGCCGTTTGGTGGACACACCCTGATCGTCAACAGCGTGCCAATGCCGCATCCGCGCTTCGATGCCGAGCGGTGTCTCCGCGAGACGCTCGACGCACTGACCGGCGATCGCTCGGCGAGTACGGCCGCGAAGCACGAAAAGCTGGCGGCGACCGTCGCATGCAAGGCCGCGATCAAAGCGGGCGATGTCCTGTCGCTCGCCGAAATGCGCGCGCTTTTCGCATCGCTCGCCCGGGCCGCGTTGCCGGCGCACGACGTGCACGGCCGCTCCACCATCGTGCAACTGGGCTGGGACGAAGTGGAGCGGCGCTTTGGCCGACGCTAGTGGCGGCAATTGCATTGACGTGATTTGCGGCCCCACCGCGGCGGGCAAGTCGGCCATCGCGCTGACCCTGGGGCTCGACAGCCGCATCGCCATTCTCAGCGCCGATTCCCGCCAGATATACCAGGGCTTCGATATCGGCACCGCCAAACCGACGCCGGAAGAGCGCGCGGCCGTGCCACACTTCGGGATCGACCTAGTAACGCCCGCCGAACGGTATTCGGCCTCCGCCTGGGCGGGGCAGGTGTTGCAATGGATCGCCGCCGCACGTGCTGACGGCCGTACGCCACTGATTGTCGGGGGGACGGGGTTCTATATCCGCGCGCTGGTCGATCCGCTGTTTCAGCAACCGCCGCTCGATCCTGAGCGTCGTTCGCAGTTGGCGGCCTACCTGGACGGATTGTCCACCCTCGAGCTTCGGCGGTGGTGCAAGGTGATTGACCCGGTGCGGTCGCCATTGGGCCGTACACAGTTGCTGCGCGCGCTCGAGATTGCGTTGCTGACCGGGCGACGCATGAGCGAACTGCACGTCGAGGCCTCTCGCGCCACCGATCTGTCGGTTCGCTATCTTGTCGTGGACCCGGGCACTCCGCTCGGCGATCGCGTCGAGCAGCGGGTCCGGCGGATGATCGAGGCAGGTTGGCCAGAGGAGGTCGAGCGGCTCGCTACGCACTGGCCCGATTCGGCGCCGGCGTGGAACGCCACTGGTTATCGCGAGCTTCATCGGTGGGTGCGGGGCGAGTGCACACGGGACGAAGCCATCGCGCGCATCGTGATTGCGACGCGACAGTATGCGAAGCGGCAGCGCACCTGGTTTCGGCATCAGCTGCCGGCCGCGTCGGTGACGACGGTGAATCCGGGTGACTCGGGAGCAGCGGCCACCGTGCGCGCGTGGTGGGCAGACAGGAGGAGGGCGGCATGAAGATCGGCATCACGTGCTATCCGACCTACGGCGGTTCGGGCGCGGTCGCGACCGAGCTCGGCATCGCGCTCGCCGAGCGCGGGCACGAGGTGCACTTCATCAGCTACAAGCAACCGTTCCGACTGCCGTCATTTCTGCCGCGCGTGTTCTTCCACGAGGTGGACGTGGGTCGCTATCCGCTCTTCGAGTACCCGCCGTATGACCTCGCCCTCGCGGTGCGAATGCACGAAGTGGTCATCATGCACGGACTCGACATCCTCCATGTGCATTACGCCATTCCCCATGCGACGTCGGCGTGGATCGCGCGCGAGATGCTGCGACAGGCCGGTGCGGACATCCAGGTGATCACCACGCTGCACGGAACCGACATCACGATCGTTGGTCAGGATCCCTCGTTTCACGCCATCACCAAGTTCTCCATCGAGCGATCCGATCGGATCACGGCCGTTTCGAACTTCCTCAAGGAAGAGACCAAGTCGGCGTTTGGATGCATGTCGTGCGAGATCAAGGTGATTCACAACTTCATCGATCCAGAGGTCTACGACCGGAAGCGGTACCCGCCGGTGCTGCATCAGACGGTGGCGCCGGGGCGAAAGGTGCTGATGCATGTCTCGAACTTCCGGCCGGTCAAGCGGGTGCGGGACGTGGTTCGCATTTTCGCGGGCGTGAATGCGCAGATCCCATCCGCGCTCGTGATGGTCGGCGATGGCCCCGATCGGATCGATGCGGAGATGGAGGCACGCCATCTCGGCGTCTCGGAGCACGTGCATTTCCTCGGCAAGATCGACGAAGTCGCGCCCTTGCTGGCGAGCGCTGATCTCTTTCTGCTCCCCTCGCAGAGCGAGTCGTTCGGCTTGAGCGCGCTCGAGGCGCTGGCCTCCGGGGTGCCGGTGATCGGTACGCGCGAAGGCGGACTCGTCGAAGTCGTCAGGGACGGTGAGACTGGTGCGCTGTGCGCGGTCGGCGACATTGAGGGAATGACATCGGCCGCCGTGTCGATTCTGCGCGATGATGCCGTGTGGCGCCGAATGAGCGATCTCGCCGCTCTGGACGCGAGTACGCGGTTCTCCCGAGATGAGATCGTCGGCGTTTACGAACAGTTTTATCGTGATGCCCTGGCTTAGCGCTGGTCTTCGGCTCATCCGGTGGGAGAACGCGCTCATCGCGGCGGCGGGCGTCCTGGTTGGTGCGTGGTGGGTCGGCGGTGATCCGCTGCTGCGGACGACCGTCCTGGCGGCTGCAGCGGCCATCGCGCTGGCGGCCGTCGCAAACGCGTATAACGATCTCACGGATGTCGAGATCGATCGCATTGCCCATCCCGATCGTCCGCTGCCAAGTGGAGCGATGTCCGCACGCGCTGCGGGCCTGATCGTTCGTGTCGCGGCGGTGTTGGCGGTGGCGCTGAGCACCAGCGCAGTGTCGGAGTTGGGGCTCGTGTCGATCGCGGTGATCGCTATGATGATGCTCTACAGCCGAGTGCTGAAGCGGCTGGGACTCGTGGGCAATCTCACTGTGGCGGCGCTGGCCTCGCTGCCGTTTCTGTACGGAGGCTGGAGCGTTGGTCGCCCTATGGCGTCGCTGACGCTCGTCGCGCTCGCCATGCCGCTGCATCTGGCGCGCGAGATCGCCAAGGACATCGAAGACGCCGAAGGTGACTCGTTGGTGCGTCGGACGCTTCCGGTAGCCGCAGGGAAGAGTGTGACGAACACCGTGCTCCTGGCCGCGCTGGGCGCATTCCTGGTCGCACTGACCCTCTTCGCGCGCTCGCGACCATTATTCGCGCTCGCCGTGCTGCCAGCCGTGTTACTCGC
Source organism: Gemmatimonadaceae bacterium (assembly GCA_046593115.1). GTDB lineage: Bacteria > Gemmatimonadota > Gemmatimonadetes > Gemmatimonadales > Gemmatimonadaceae > JBKJRV01. The sequence continues at coordinate 164 of JBKJRV010000221.1, read as the reverse complement.
GACGATCGCGACCCACCGCGCCATCGCCGGGAAGGGGAAAGCGCCGCTGCTGTTCAAGTCCGCGATGCTGTGCGCCATGGCGTCGCTGCTCGTGGTGCGCGAGCATTGAGAAGCTATTGCGTATCGCGTATTGCGTATCGCGTATTGCGTATCGCGTATTGCGT
>JBKJRV010000022.1:0-18198 GCA_046593115.1 Gemmatimonadaceae bacterium | reverse complement strand
CGGGGAGGAGCCGTTCCGGTGGCTGTTGCAGGACAAACGGAGTCGCGGAGTGCCCCTCATCCTGGAGACGCCACAGCAGAATTACGAGGTTGCGGACGACGACGATGCAGCCGATCCCCATGATCTGAGAATGGTGAAGTTGCTGTCCGACTTGGCCAGTTAGGGGGCGTCAGAATGGGCGCATGGAGGGAGAAGCAACGCTCACCCAGCACGCGGCACGCGGTACGCAGCAGACGAAAAACCCTTCCGTCATAGGAGATTTAGCGGTATTCCCTATTGCATCCCGGACGGACGGTTATACTTTTCGCCCCGACGGCGGATGTCTGCAACAGTACAGATTGCGCGTGCGTTCACTCTCATGGAGAGACGATAATGGCTACAAAAAAGAGCGGCGGTAAAAAAAGCTCGGCGAAGTCCTCTGGTGGTGCGAAGAAGAAGTCTTCCAGTCGTAGTGGCGCGAAGAAGAGCGCCGGGAAGAAGTCTGGTGTCAAGCGGACGCCCAACGCGGCGTTCATGAAGCCGATGCAGCCCAGCCCCGCTCTGTCGAACGTGGTCGGCAGCACGCCGATTCCGCGCACCGAAGTCACCAAGAAGCTCTGGCAGTACATCAAGCGGAAGGGTCTCCAGGATGCCAAGGAGCGCCGCATGATCAACGCCGACGAGAACCTGAAGCCGGTCTTCGGTGGCAAGGGCAAGGTCTCCATGTTCGAGATGACCAAGCTCGTCAACAAGCACCTGAAGTAGCCTTCTCGGGATCGAGCAGAAGGGCGCGTCACTCGACGCGCCCTTTTTGCGTATGGAAGCAGGGAGATCGGTGTTCTCCCACCCAGTCGATCCAGTCCCCGGGTTGTACCGTCCAGACTCAAACAGCTCCTACTGATGGCAAAGAAACGCTCTTCCTCGGCCAGCTCACCGGCCAGGGCTTCGAAAAACGTCGTCGCCGATGCGCGTGGGAACGGCGGTGGCGGACGTGCGCCCGGCAGTCGTGGCAGGTACTGGTGGGAGCAGTTCAAATCGCTCGCCGGCGCGCTCGCGATCTTTCTCGTGATCCGTGCCTTCTTCATCGAGGCGTATCGCATCCCCTCCGGCAGCATGATCCCGGCGATGCTCATTGGGGATTGGCTGTTCGTGAACAAGCTCGTCTACGGGCCGAACATCCCGTTCACGAATACCAACCTGCCTGGCTACTCGGAGCCAAAGCGCGGCGAGATCGTGGTCTTCAAGTCGCCCGTTCAAGTGGATCAACCCGAGGATCCGACACCGACCCTCGTCAAGCGACTGATCGGGATGCCCACCGATACGATCTACATGCGGAACGCCATGGTCTACATCAATGGTATCGCGCAACGACAGGGCTATGGAGCCGCGAGCGAACCCGGTGATCCGAACGAAACGAGCTCCCTCTTTGAATGGCAGAAGCAGTTCGCCCTCCAGCAAAGCCGCTTTGGCGCCGCACCCGCGCGACCCACGCATGACAACTGGGGCCCGCTCCTGATACCGGCAGGCCACTATTTCATGATGGGCGATAACCGGTACAATTCGAAGGATGGCCGTTACTGGGGCCTGGTGCCCAGAAAGAACATGCGTGGCCGGCCGATGTTCGTGTATTACTCCTACAACGCCGATGACAGCGATCGTCCGCTGCCGGCGCTCACCGACATTCGCTGGAATCGCATCGGTCACTGGTTTCGATAGCCGGTTCCCGGGGTGCGTTGTGCGCGGGACCGCCGAGGAGTACATCTCGGACATGCGGCTCCCTGAGGTGAGACGCGTCGCGGAAGCGACCGAGGCGTGAGCATGCGCTGGCTTTCAGATGAGACGCTGGCGCGGATGGCTTTCACTTGCCAAAGCGCTACAGCGGCGAGTGCCGTCCTTCTCGGCGTGGGTTTTCTCGGCTACCGCGTGCCGACGGAGCTCAGCTCGGGCCTGCTGCTCCTCTGCATCGTGTTGTTCCTCATTGCCGTCTTGGGCATCGCCAACGTCGCCCACGGCACACGGCGGATCGTGCTCATTGCACTCGGCGCCACGGCGCTGTTCTCCGTCGCTGCGCAAGCAGCGGCGGCCCGCCACGTGATGCTCGATCTTCCGGTGGGGACGTTCCCGCTGCCAGGCAACCGCATTCTGCTGTGGACTGCCCATCCCGCGCTGCTGATTGGGCTGGCCACGGCGATTGGCTGGCGTCGCCGCAGCCTCCGCACCGAGGTGCTGATCGACACTCTGCTGCTGGTCGCGGCCGCTGCCATTGTCGGCATCTGGCTGGGGTACGTCGCGCATTCGCCGTTCGAGTCACAAGTGACGCACCGCACCTTCCTCTTTTTCTGGCGCTGGCTCCCGATGGCGGAGCTCATGCTGGTGGCACTGCTGCTGGCCGTGCATGGGGACCGCCTCGGAATTCGAACATCCAGTGGTCTCGCGCTGGGCACGGTTGCATTCGCCATCGCCGCGGCGCTGCACGGGAGACTGGCACTTATCAATCCCGCGGCAGCGATGACCGAAACCGATCCATTCTGGACGCTCTGCGTTCTGGGATTTTCGCTGACGCTGGATGTTCGCGCGGCGCGGGGTGACGAGCGAGAGATTCAACCATACGCGGACGATCAGGACGCGGGTCGCAACATGGAACGCATGCGAGCCCGGCTCATTGTCGTTGCCATTCTCATCGCGGCCGCGTCGACGGTAGCTCTCGGATTTCGGAGTACCCGGTCACCCGAGCTGGCCATTGCCGTAGCGGTGTTCGCGGGACTGATGGCGCTACGTGCGTGGCGGACGCTGCTCGAGCAGCAACGCGAAACACGCGACCTCACGATGAGCGTGACGGCGGAGCGCGCCGTCGCCAGCGTCCTCGAGGACCGCGTCGAGATCAGGACGAAGGAGTTGGCGGAAGCACGGCGCGTGCTCCAGCGAATGTGGGTGCTGGGGCAGCAGATTACGCTGGAGCTCAACCCCAATCGCGTTCTGCAGCGGTTCGTGGAGGCAGTGACGGATATCGCGCAGGCAGATGGTGCTTCGCTCGGGTTGTTGGGTGAAGATGGCAAAATCCGTCTGGTCGCCGCGACGGGCGTTATGGAAGGGGTGGTGGGACAAACCATTCCGGCCACGGGCTCGGCGATGGGACGCGTGATGCGGACCGGCAAGTGGTGGGTCTCGTCCGACCTGCATCTGGAGCCGGAAAGCGTCTACGCGCCCATGCACCAGATGATCGAGGGAGGATCGCTGCGATCGATCATGGTGCATCCTCTCCAGCGCAGAGGCGAAACGTCAGGGACGATTGCGATCGTCTCGCGCACGCCCGGGAAGTTCGGCCCGGTACAGACTGAACGGATCGAGGCGATGACAGACATGCTCTCGGTCGCGCTCTCGAACGCCGAGCTCGTGGAGAATCTGCGCCAGGCGGAGTGGCGTTTTCGTACGCTCTTCCGTTCTGCGCCGGATGCCGTGCTGACCGTGTTGCAGAGCGGCCGCATTCGCGAAGCGAATGATGCAGTCCGCGATATCGTTGGTCTCGACCCGATTCAGGTCGTGGGTCGCTTCGTCGTGGATTTCGTGGTGGAAGCGGATCGTGACCGGCTGCACGACGCGCTCGACTCGGCGTTTGCACGCGGTCCCTCGCGGTTGGAGGTGCGGTTTGCCCGCGAAGGTGGCATTCGTGTCGTCGCGCTTGCCGCGAGCCGACTACCCGAGGCTGATCCGCCCACGGTGCTCGTGACCGGCCGCGACATCACCAGCGAGCGGGAGATGCGCACCCGGCTGATGGAAACGGAGCGCCTCGCCGCGGTCGGCGAGCTCGTGGCCGGCGTGGCCCACGAGGTCAACAATCCCCTCAGCAGCATCAGTGCCTTCGCGCAACTGCTCGTTCGCGACGGCGGACTCACACCAACACAGCGCGATTCCATCGACGTCATCAAGTCGGAGGCCATCCGCGCGAGCCAGGTCGTGAAAGACCTGCTCACGTTTGCCCGACGCAGTGAGCCACGCCGGGATGCCCTCGATCTCAATCAGATCGTGGACCGGACGCTCCGGCTGCGCGGCTTCGAGCTCAACGCCAGCAGGATCAAGATCGAACCGTCGCTGGCGCTTGATCTGCCGGCGGTGTTTGGCGATGCGCGGCAACTGCAGCAGGTCATCCTGAACCTGATTACCAACGCGCTGCAGGCCATGGCGCCGCAGGGTGGAGGAACGCTCGGTGTCGGCACGCGTTGCGACGCAGGGATGGTGATCCTCGAGGTGACCGACACCGGTCCCGGCATTCCCCCGGAGGCGCGGGCGCGCATTTTCGAGCCGTTCTTCACGACGAAAGAGGAGGGTGAGGGAACCGGACTGGGGCTGAGCGTCAGCTATGGCATCGTCAAGGCGCACGGTGGCACTATCGACCTGGCCGAGATATCGGAGAGTGGAACGCGTTTCGTCGTGACGCTGCCCGCGGTCAGTGACGTGCCGGCTCCCGAGCCGGCGAGCGAGGCTCGAATTCCGTCTACCCGTTCACGACTTGCAGGTCTGCGGCTGCTGTTCGTGGACGACGAGCCATCAATGCGCGCTGGTGTGGAAGCCTTCGGCCGCCTGCGCGGCATCGAAGTGCTCACCGCTGGAGATGGCAAGGCGGCCCTGGAGCTGATTCGCACGACCGGATTCGATGCGGTCATCACCGACATTCGTATGCCCGAGATGGACGGGCTGCAGCTCTACGATGCCCTCCGCCGGGAGCGCCCGGGGCTGGCCTCCCGGCTGATATTCATTACCGGTGATGTCGTCAGCGCGAGTGGCCAGTTCGCCGCGGCCAAACAGCCGACGCTGACGAAGCCGTTCTCGTTCGAGCGACTGGAGGAGATGCTGGTGTCACTCGTTCGCGGTCAATCCCCGGTGATGGCAGAATCGAGTCCGGCGAGAGGAGCGACGTGAGCTTCCAATCGCCCCGACTTCGCACCTCAACAGGCGTGAGCCCTGTATCGCCCCGACATCGCGACCGGGCAACGGAACGCCTCCGCCGCGTGACCCTGGCCGCGGCGCTATTCGCGGTCTGGAGTTGCTCGGACCGCGACAAGCGTGCTGAGCGCGAGAACGCCGACTCCGCTCGCGCGCGACGATGCGGCGAAGCGTCCAACGCCGTCGTGAGCGCCACAGGCGTGGGACCGGCGCGCCTTGGCATGCGGTTGAGTGAAATCGCGGCGGTTTGCACGGTCACCGATACCACCGCACCGGGGCTCGCCGGCGACAGCTCGCTTGCCTCCACGCTGCATATCGGTCGTCATTCAGCCCTCCTGGTGTCGGGGCGGGACTCGATCATCGCGTCCATCATCCTTGCCGACAGCGCGTTCCGCACCGATCGCGGCATCGGCGTCGGCAGCCGTATTCGCACCCTGCGGTTCGCCTATGGCCGAGTGTGCGCGGTGGATCAGAACGGCGAGGCGATGCTGGCGGTGGCGGGACTGGACGGCATCACCTTCAGCTTTGATCCATCGTCGCTGCCGACGACCGTATATCGAACGCGCATCCTCGGTCCCGAGCTCCGGACGGACGCAGCCGACGACCTTCCCGTCCGCGGCATGCGAATCGGTCCGTTCAAGTCGCCATGCCGGGAGCAGCGGGTGGCCATAGCGGTCGAGATGCTGGCCGGAGGAACCTTGCGACTATGATTCTTCGAGCGGCTGCTCCAGTTCGCTTGGCACGCGCGTTGCTTTTCGTGATGTAGACCACCTCATCAAGGAACAGATGCGCATCAATCCCCGCATCATCATCGCGATCGTGATCGCTCTCGCTGGCGCGCTGTCGTACATGTCGTCCAGCTCGAAGAACGAGATTACCGGCGAGAATCAGCGCGTGTCGCTATCGCCGGATCAGGAAGTCGCCCTCGGGTTGCAGTCACAGCCCGAAATGGCGCAACAGTTCGGGGGGGAAATCAATCACCAGGTCAATGATTACGTGGAATCGGTGGGACAGCGTGTCGTGCGGCAGAGCGTCGCGTCCAAAGCCCCTTACAAATTCGACTTCCATGTGCTCGCCGATCCGCAGACCATCAATGCGTTCGCGCTGCCTGGTGGCCAAGTGTCGATCACCGTCGGCATGCTGCGCCAGCTGAAGACGGAAGCGGAGCTCGCTGCCGTTCTCGGTCATGAGGTTGGCCACGTCGTCGGCCGACATAGCGCTGCGCAGCTGTCAAAATCGCAATTCGCGTCGGCGCTGGTGGGAGCCGTGGGAGTCGCGACCTACGACGGTTCCATGCAGGGACAGCAGAACGCGGCGATCGCGGCGGCGGTGGCACAACTCGTCACCATGAAATTTGGCCGCGAAGACGAGCTTCAGTCCGACTCGCTCGGCATCCATTTCATGAAGCAGGCGGGCTACGATCCGGAAGGCATGGTGGGCTTGATGGCAGTGCTCGGCCAGGCGGGGGGCGGGAAGCGGCAACCCGAGTTCTTCAGCACACACCCGAGCCCGGAGAACCGCATGGGTCGCATCAAGGCCATGGCGGCACAGGTTGGGTCGGGAGGCGAGACAGCACCGGATCGCTTTCAGCAGAACGTGCTCGCGTTCATGAAGAAATGAGCGGCGAGTCGTTGTATGTCTCGAGTACTCGCGTCGAACGGGTAGGTGGCGTTCACCGCCGGGCGACATTGCCGACGGGCGACCGGATGGAAATGGGTGTGCACGGTGCAATTGCCGCGCATTACAAACTCGATGCGATCCCGCCTTTGCCACTGCCCGTGGACTACGTCGTGGCGGCAACCGCGGGTTGAATGCTTGGCACCCTCACGGGCGCACTGGAGGTGCGCGGGATCAAGCTGGAGCCCGACGCTATCTCCGCGACGGCGCGCGGGTTCAATGCGCTCGAGGATTCGGTGATCAAGTTGAAGAAAATCGAGATCGACTACACGCTGCGCGTACCCGAGAGCGCAAGAGAAACGGTCGATCGCGCCCTGGCTCGTCACCAGGAGAAGTGTCCCATGGCCAGGTCACTCGAGCGCGCTGTCGAAATCACCTGGCGCGCCGACATCCAGTACGCGTGATCCGCACCGCGGTTGGGGCGATCGCGTTGACGTTCGCGATCGCCCGCACGGTGTCCGCAGGGGCGATGGTGCCCGGCGCCGCAGCGGTGAATACGGCGGCCCTGGGTGAAGGACTCCCGGGTGCAGCAACGGGCCGGGTGGTGACGGACACATTCTGGGCACCGGCGCTCGGAACCAGGAAAGAAGTCCGGATCTACCTGCCGCCATCATACGACGCGCAGCCGAAGCGGCGCTTTCCCGTCGTGTACTACCTGCATGGGTGGAGTGGAAGTGAGCGCAACTGGGTGGATATCGGCCGGCTCGATGCCATCGCCGATTCGCTCATCCGGCGTGGAATGCCCGAGATGATCATCGTCATGCCGGATGGCGATGACAGCTGGTACACCACCTGGAATACTCTCGAGAATCTCGCCGCTTGCCGGCGTGACAGCGTGCGCACAGAGCCGGCGTCGTCCTACTGCGTGGCGTGGCCTCACTACGACGACTACATCGTGCATGATGTGGTGTCGCACGTTGACCGACGGTATCGAACGAAGGCTAACCGTGCCCATCGGGGGATCGCTGGACTGAGCATGGGCGGATTTGGAGCCATCACGCTGGCGCTCAATCATCCAGGCGTCTTCGCCGCCGCTGCGAGCCACTCCGGTGTGCTTACCCCGGGCGCGCCCGGAGACACTGCTGCCCCTCGCCTGGACGATTCCACGCGCCTGTCAAGGCTGCGCGCCGGCTATGGATCGATCTGGCCCTCCATGGCGCTCGCGTTCGGGCGCGACACCACGAGTTGGATGGCACGCGACCCGGCCCGCATTGTCCGCCGTCTGAAATACGCCAATACTCAGCGGCCGGCGCTCTACATCGATATCGGGTCACAGGATCGGCTCCTGCGGCAGAACCGGGCATTTCATGCGGAGCTCAAGTCGCTTGGCGTCCGGCACGTGTACCGCGAGGTGCCCGGCGCGCACAACTGGGCGTATTGGCGCAGAAACCTCCCGGAAAGCCTTAACTGGATGGGTTCCCTCGTCGCGAAGTGACCTTCCTCACCAGAATCGGTCTGTTCAGTAGATGAATTCGACCATAGGTTGAGGCGTATGGGTAAACACGACACACCCATTTTTCCCCGGCAGACCATCGCCTGGAAGCAGGTGCAGAACATCTCCGCGTGGAGGAAGCTCACCGTCTCGCTTGTGGAGATGGCGCTGCTGACCGGCGTGGGACTGCGGCTTCTGCGCGCGCTCGCCTACAGCCACGGACCTGCCGACAGCCTGCTCTACATAGGCGCGGCGATCGCACTCGGCGTCGTCATCCTCCTGGGCGCCACGACGCTGCACCTCAGCAACTTCACCATTCGACACTGGTGGTGGCGGGCGCCGCTGTTCGCGATCGTCGAGAGTACCGCCGAGGTCCTCACGAGCTGGGTGCTGATTCGCTTCGCGCGTGAGCCGTGGGGGGCAACCGGCCGCGCGTCCATGGATGACTTCATCCAGATCGCGGGGGGGACGTTCCTCTGGCGCTTCATTCTTATCTGCAGCTTCGCGCTTTTTCTGGCGGTGGTCGTGCACGCCATTCGCTCGGTGCTCGCGAAGCGCGAAGACTTCCGTGATCCCCCACCGCTCACGGTCCCTGAGCCGTGATGGGGGCGGGCCGTGATCGCGCTCTCGATCATCGTGCCCGCGTACAACGAAGCGGAGCGGTTGCCGGCGACACTGCATTCCATCCGCGCTTTCCTCGATGAGACCGGGCGGAACGCCGAGGTCATAGTCGTCGATGACGGCAGCACGGATACCACCAGTGCGGTCGTCCGCGGAATTGCCTCGATGGATGAGCGGCTTGTGCTCATTCGCCTGCCACAGAACCGCGGGAAGGGGTACGCGGTACGGACAGGAGTCGTGAATGCCGCGGGCGAGCGCGTGCTTTTTGCCGACGCGGACGGCGCGACGCCAATCGAGGAGCTCGTCCGACTCGAGAAACATCTGGAAGCTGGAGCTCAGGTCGCGATCGGATCGCGGGGCATCAAGGATGAGTCCGTGACGGTGCATGCGAAGATCGTGCGCCGCCTTGCGGGACGCCTGTTTCACCAGCTCGTGAGTCGGCTCACTGTGCATGGCTTCGTGGACACGCAGTGCGGCTTCAAGCTGTTCACGGCGCCGGTGGCGCAGGAGCTGTTCTCCCGGATGCGCATGGATGGCTTCAGCTTCGACGTCGAAGTGCTCCTGATGGCCCAGCGACGGGGCTACCGTGTGGATGAAGTGCCGGTGAACTGGACGCACCAGCCAGGCTCCAAGATCAACGTCGTCGCGGATGGTTTGCGCATGGCAGCCGACCTGTTTCGCATCCGCGCGTACGCGCTCCGCGGGTTGTACGACGAGGCGCACATCTCGATCGCCGATTCGGCGGCTGCATCCGGGTGACTGCGCGAGCGACAGGGCCGGCATCTCGACGGCTCGTCATTATTGCAACCGTATTCGTCGTAATCGCGATTGTCCGGATCGTCGCGACGTACCGGGAGTTCAACGCGACCTTCGACGAGCCGGCGCATCTCGCCACCGGCATGGAGTGGCTCGACCGGGGCCAGTACACCATCGAGTCACTTCACCCCCCGCTCGCCCGAGTTGCGGTCGCGCTCGGGCCCTGGCTGGATGGCGTCCGCTCCCAGGGTCACTCGGCGCTCTGGCGCGAGGCGTATTTCGTCATGTATTCGAGCGACAGCTACTACCGGACGCTGACCCTCATGCGTCTTGGCGTGCTGCCGTTCTTCATCCTGCTGTGTGTCGCGGTCTGGTTATGGGGGCGGCAACTGTTCGGCGAGGAGGCGGCCACCGTTGCCGTCGCGCTGACGACACTGCTTCCCCCGGTGCTGGCACACGCAAGCGTGGCGACGACGGACATGGCGCTCACGTCCACGCTGCTGCTCACGCTCTATCTCTTCGCACGATGGCTCGACGCACCCACCAGACCGATGAGTGTCGCACTCGGCGTCGCGGGCGCGCTGGCGGTACTGTCCAAGTTTTCCTCCGGACCTTATCTGATAGTGGCCGGTCCCGCGATCATCGCCGTGCGCTGGTGGATGAGCTCACAGGATGGTGTCCGGCGCTTCACGCTGCCGCCGGTATCGCGGATATTGATTGCGCTGGGCACGTCGCTTTTCGTGATCTGGGCGGGCTACCGATTCTCGGTGGCCAGTATCGGCGGATTGCCGCTTCCAGCGCCCGAGTTCGTGAAGGGCCTGTACAAGGTGGCCGAGCGGAACGGGCTGGGGCTGAATGCCTATCTGCTCGGGGAGCTGAGTATGCACGGCTGGTGGTATTTCTTCCCGGTGACGCTGGCGGTGAAGACGCCGATCGCATTCCTGCTGCTCGGCGGCGCAGGTGTGGTATTCGCGGCGCGGGAGGCGCGCCGCTCACGCGATTGGCGCGTGCTCGTGCCGGTGATCGTGGTGCTGGCGATCCTCGGAAGCAGCATGGCTGCAAACATCAACATCGGCGTGCGTCACGTCTTGCCGATCTATCCCTTGCTCGCCATTGTGGCGGGTGGGGCGGTCGTGGCGCTCTGGCAGTCGGCCGGACGAGTGCGTGAAGCGCGGGCGTTCGTGGTTGTCGCGGCGACGTGGCTGCTGGTGGCCTCCGTGCGCTCTCACCCGCACTATATCGCGTATTTCAATGAGGTGGCTGGAAGCCGGCCGGACCGCATTCTGGTGAACGGCGATCTGGACTGGGGGCAGGATCTCGACCGCCTTGCCGACACCGTGCGCGCGCGTGGCATCACGAGCATCCGGATCGCATACTTCGGATCGGCGAGTCCTCCGAAGCATATTCCGGGGGTGCAGCGACTCGCGCCCTACGATCGTTCACCCGGGTGGGTGGCCGTGAGTGAGGCGTTCATCAAGGGCGTCCTGGTGGTCCCCGCGGATGGATTTCGATGGGCGGATTCGGTGGCGCCGGTAGCGAAGGTGGGAAAATCCATCCGTCTGTATCACCTCAAGTGAGATTGACGACCGCGACGATTGACGCTTCGGACAGACCGAGCCCCACCAGGATTCTTGATCTTCATGCACCCGCACCAGACGTGAAACTACCAATGCGATTCATTCCCGCAGCCGCTCTTGCCCTCGCGCTCGCGCTTCCTGCTCGTGCCCAGGAAGCGATCTCCACCTATCGTCCCTTTGGCTCGCTCCGCACGCAGGCTGACCGCCAGCAGCAGTGGCTGGAGCAGCGCATGGAGACTGTTCTTCCGGCCCTGATGCGGAAGTACGGGATCGATATGTGGGTTGTCCCGATGCGCGAGTACAACGAGGATCCGGTGTTCACATCGCTGGTGTCGCCTACGACCTTCGCGGCTCGGCGCCGGACCATCTACGTCTTTTTCGATCGCGGCGCCGAAGGCGTGGAACGTATTGCACTCGGTGGAAGCTCGCAGGGCGGCGTGTTCAAGGCCGTCCGGTCGACGAAAGCGGTGGATGCGGCAGTCGCGGGCCGGCAGGCGGAGCTCTGGGGCGACGAGCAGTGGCAGGTGCTGAAGACGGCCGTCGAGGAGCGGAAACCGAAGGTGATCGGCGTCAACATCTCACGGGTCTTCGCGTTCGCCGACGGGCTCAGCGCGGGCGAGCTGCAGGGAATGAGCGAAGCACTTGGTCCGGCGTGGACGAGCCGGTTCAGGAACGCCGAAATGCTGCCAGTCGATCTTATTGCGAGTCGGTTGCCCGACGAGGCAACGGCATTCCGGTCGATGAACGTGCTGGTGTGGGCCATCATCGATACGGCGTTCTCGAACAAGGTCATCACGCCGGGTACGACGCGGACGTCTGATGTGGTGTGGTGGTTTCGGCAGCGCGTGAACGACTTGGGGTTAGGGACGTGGTTCCAGCCGTCGGTGAGCGTGCAGCGGCGCGGCATGACGGCCGAACAGCTCGGTGAAGACCCCGTGATCCAGCGCGGCGATGTGCTGCACTGCGATTTCGGTCTCGTGGCGTTGCGCCTGAACACCGATACCCAGCACATGGGCTACGTGCTGCGCGATGGCGAGACCGCAGCGCCGGCGGGCTTGAAGGCTGCATTGAAGAACTCAAACCGCCTGCAGGACATCGTCATGGCGGAAACGCGTCCGGGCCGCACCGGCAACGAAATCCTGCGTGCGTCGCTCGCGGCGATGCGTGCCGAAAAGATCGACGGTACGGTGTACACGCATCCGATCGGGGTCCATGGACATGGCGCCGGCCCGCTGATCGGTCTGTGGGACTACCAGGAGGGTGTACCGGGACGCGGGGACGCCAAGGTCATCCCGAACATGTGGTTCTCCATTGAGTTGCAGGCAACGAGTGCCATTCCCGAGTGGGGGGGACAGCGCATCCGGTCGCAGCAGGAGGAGGACATGATGATGGGGGCCGATGGCGTGCCAAAGTGGGCGTACCAGCGGCAGACGGATTTCCACCTGGTGAAGTAGGTTTACCGGCCGGCCGGCCACCGATCTATCTTTCGCGCATGCAACGCAACAACAAGCAGCTCCTCGTCGTTGGTGATCGGGTGCTCATCTCGGTGATCGAGGGTGAGGAGCGCACCAACGTGGGCCTGTACCTGCCGCCGACCGCGGTCGATAGCCAGGCGGTTCAGGGCGGCCGGATCGAAGTGACGGGTCCGGGCCTGCCGATGCCGGATCTGGTCGAGAATTCGGAGGAGCCGTGGCGCACGGGCCCTCGCGAAACGCGCTTTGTGCCCATGCAGGCTCGGCCCGGTGACTATGCGCTCTTTTTCAGGAAGGCCGCCGTCGAGATCACGTTCGAGAAAGAGCGGTATCTGGTGGTTCCACAGAGCGCGATCCTTGCTCTGGTACGAGACGTGGCGTTCGAGGACAGGATCTAGGCGGAACGATTTGCTGTTCCGAGGGGTTCTTCGCGTGGCGGTCGGGTGTTCTGCGGACAACGTGAAAGCCTGAACCGCAGAGGACGCAGAGGAGAGACACAGGGGCGTTGAGAGGTGAACCGGGTTTCGCGACGTGTAGTTTACGCAATACGCAATACGCAGTACGCAATAGTCCAGCGCTTTCCCTATGATGAGGCTAACCCCATGTACGATGAACGCTTTGTTGCCCCGATGCGGCAGGAACTCACGAAGCTTGGCGTCGAGGAAATGCGCACCCCCCAGCAGGTCGATGCGCAGCTGAAGGAGACCAAGGGGACGACCCTCGTCGTCGTCAACTCGGTGTGCGGGTGTGCCGCGCGCAACGCGCGTCCGGCGGTTGCCAAGGCCATTCAGCACGCCGTAAAGCCCGAGCACCTCACGACGGTCTTCGCCGGCCAGGATACGGACGCGGTAAGCCGGGCTCGCTCGTATTTCACGGGCTACGCTCCGTCGTCGCCGCAGATTGCCCTCCTCAAGGATGGCAAGCTTGTCTACATGCTGGAGCGCCATCAGATCGAGGGGCGCACCGCGGATCAGATCGCCCAGGACCTGACGGGCGCCTTCGAGAAATACTGCGTTCCCGTGGGCGCGGCATAGTATCGAAGGGTAGGGCGGGCGCCGGCGCAATTGCGTCGGCACACGGCGTGCAACAGTGCTTCTCCATTCGAGTCAATTCGTCAATTCGTGGAGGAGGAAGTCATGGAGCGTAATTCGAACGAGACCCCGACCAATCACACCCCAGGTCAGGGTGGCGCCACCGGATCGGGCGCCGCGCCGCTCAGCGGCAGCGGCTTTGGTGCATCAGCGGGGTCCGGCTCCGCGGGGAGCAGCGCCTCCGGGAGTTCCACCGGCAGCTCGAGCGGCGGCAGCAGCAGGGACGCCAGCCACAGCGGCCTCGCCGACCGGGCGAAGAATGTAGCGTCCGGCGCCCGTGATGCCGTCGGCAGCGCGCGCGAGAAGCTCGGCGGTGCGAAGGATGCGCTCGCGGACAAGCTCGAGGCGGGCTCCGATCTCATCCGTCAGCGCTCGCAGGGCGGTTCCATGGCAGGTGCGGGCGAAGGCTCCATGGCGATGGAAGGCGACGGCCGCATGGCTGCGCTGGGATCGTCCGTGGCGACGGGCATGAAGGGCACCGCCGACTGGCTTCGCGATGCTGACATCGAGTCGATGAAGGCGACTGTTGAGCAGCAGGTCAAGGAGCATCCCGGCCGCACGCTGCTGGTCGCGCTCGGTCTCGGCTACCTGCTCGGCAAGGCGTTCCGCCGCTAACAGCATGCCTCTGAACAGCGAAGGGCGTCGTACGATCGGCGCGCTCATTCGGGATCTTGCCGAAGGGAGCGCAACGCTGGTGCGTCAGGAAGTCTATCTGGCGCGCCTCGAGTTCACGGCGATTGCCAGGGCCGTGGGCACGGGCACCGCTTTCGTGGCGGTCGGCAGCGTTCTCGCACTGCTGGGCGCGCTATCGCTCTTCATTGGCGTCATCCTGCTTCCCGGCGACCAGTGGCTGCGCGATCGCTACTGGCTCGCCGCGCTCATCGTGATGCTGCTTTCCGGCGTGATCGCGGCAATGTTCGCGAAACGCGGGTTGGCATTACTCTCACCCAAAAATCTGGCGCCTGATCAGACGCTGGCTACGCTGAAGGAGGACAAGGAATGGCTGAGACAACAGCTGACGTAAGGCGCGATATCGAGCTCACGCGCGAGCGGATGTCGTCCACGCTCGACGCGCTCGAGAGCAAGCTCAACGTCGTGCAGGTGGTGAAGGATCATCCGTGGCCCGCGATTGCGCTGGCCATCGGTGCCGGCTTCGCGCTGAGTGGATCGCGTGCTGATGTTCGGGCTGCTGCGGCCACGGTCGCAGCGACGCAAGGTGCTGGCAGCAAGGTCGGCGACATGCTGGACGATCTCGTTGCCGGCCTCATGGCGGGTGTGACGTCAGCGTTCCAACAGAAGGCGGAGTCCTTCATTGATCAGATCCGCACTGGCCTCGGCGCTCCGGCGACGACGGGTGCACGCCGGCACATCGGTGGTTCTCACCAGGTTGCACACCAGAGCTCGGATCCGGATCAGTTCCATGGGTCGTCGGTTCGCGGTACCGTCGAGCGCGGAAGCGAGGCGGGGTGGGCACCACAGGGCATGGGCGCCGAAGGGCACCGGGCCGACTAAGGCTCTTCTGAGTAGTGAAAGAGACGGCGGCCCTTTCAGGTCGCCGTCTCTTTTTGCGCACCAGCCAGCCAGCTACACCACTACCGCACGAGCGCCGCCGTCTTCGGGTGGGTGCGCATATACTCCAGAGTCATCGCCATGAGTGCCTTGACGCCAACATCGAGCCCGCTGTCATCGATATAGAAATCGGGCGTGTGATGATCCGCCGCGTCCGCTTCCTTCACGTTTGCGGGACGTCCGCCAAGTCCGATGTAAAAACTCGGCACCTTGTCGGCGATGAACGAATAGTCCTCGGCGCCCGTCGCCGGTCGTGCCTGGTGCACCTTGTCCTTGCCGGCGACCTGCCGAAGCACGGGCACCATCTGCGCAATGAGACCGGCGTTGTTGTAGGTCACCGGATACATCGTCGTCAGCCCAATGGTCACTTCTGCCGTCGCGCCCATGCTCTCGGCGACGTTGGTCGCAATCCGGCGGAGCTTGGTGTGCAGGGAATCGCGATCGCTGGGGAGCAACGCACGGATGGTGCCGATCATCTCGACCTGCTCGGGGATGATGTTGGATCGGACACCGCCCTGGATCTTGCCGACGGTGATCACCGATGCGTTCTCCACGAGATTCATCTGCCGGCTGACGACCGTTTGCAGCGCGGTGATGATGTGCGCCGAGACGACGATCGGGTCGGTTCCGTTCCAGGGGTAGCCGCCGTGCGTCTGCTTTCCCTTCACAATGATGCGGTAATCGTCGGAGCTCGCATACGCGCCACCGGGCACATAGAAAATGTTGTTGACGAGATCCTTGGAGCTGATGTGCAGTGCGAAGCCCGCGTCGACTGCCGGGTTGGTGAGCACGCCTTCCTTGATCATCATCTCGGCGCCGCCCTTCTCGCCCAGCGGTGGCCCTTCTTCCGCGGGCTGGAAGACAAACTTCACCGTGCCCGGCAGATCGGCCTTCATGCCGGCCAGCAGCTCGGCGACGCCCATCATGATCGCGACATGCGTGTCGTGACCGCAGGCATGCATCACTCCCACTTCGGCGCCGTTGAAGGTGCTCTTCACCTTGGAAGCAAAGGGTAACTGCACTCGTTCAGCGACGGGCAGGCCGTCCATGTCGGCGCGGAGGAGCACCACCGGACCGGGCTTGCCACCCTTCAGAAGACCCACGACGCCCGTGTGTGCGACGCCCGTCTTTACTTCGATGCCCAGCGAGCGAAGGTGATCCGCGACGAGCTTGGCGGTTCGCACCTCGCGGTTGCCGAGCTCCGGGTTCTGGTGAATGTCACGTCGCCACGCCACGACCTTGGGCTCGATGGCAGCAACCCGACCCTCCATCTGGGGGGACAGGACCGGTGCCTGCGCCGGTGCGGTCGCAGAGGCGGCCGCGAGGGCCAGGCAGACTGTGAACAGGTGCTTTGACATCCAGCGTTACTCCGTGTGAGTGATAAGGCGTAACCGCAACCAGCGTTGCGTCGCCGTCCTCATCTAACACTGGCGACCTGATGCGGGTAAGTGCAAGATGCTCCCGTGCGCGCCCTCCTTTTTCTTCTGCTCCTGGCGAGCTGCGACAATCGCAGCGAAGTCCACCGGGGCGAGCGCCGCACTCTGAGGGTCGCCTTCGGCGCTGACGAGTTCCACCTCACCAGCAACCGCGAGCGCCTTGGGCGCTACCCGCTCAACGCGGGGATGTGCGAGCCACTCGTGAGACTGGCGCCAGATTTCAGCGTCGCTCCAGGCTTGGCGATTCGGTGGGAGCAGCGCGACTCGAACGACGTCCGCTTCATTCTCCAGCGCGGTGTCACTTTCTCCGACGGCGCGCCGCTCGACGCGGCCGCCGTCGCGTATACTCTGGCTCAGTCCGCCCGGACACGCACGGACTACAGCTTCCTCTCGGACTCATCGGTGCGCGTCATTGATGACACCACGCTCGATGTACGGCCCGCCCGCATCAACCGCCGGCTCGTTGACCAGTTGGTGCATTCCACCTATGGCCTCGTACTGCCCGGGAGCGATACCTCTTCGCGTCCGGTGTGCACGGGCCCGTTCCGACTGGCCGAGTACGTCGCGAACGATCACCTCACGGTCGTTCGCAATGAGCGGTATCGCGGTGCGCGCACCCGTCTCGATACCGTGATCTTTCGCTTCATTCACGACGAGACGACGCGAATGCTCGCGCTCCGTTCTGGTGACGTCGACGCGATTTTCGACGTGAACCGCTCGAATGCGGGTGCGCTGGAGCAGGTGCGGGGTCTGCGGGTGGTCACGGCTCCGCCCGGAGCGGTGATCGTGATGTACATCAACGTCAATGGCACAGCGCCGTACCAGCAACTCCGCGACGCAAATCTCCGACGCGCCATTGCCAGCGCGATAGACCGTCGCACGCTTGTCGAGAAGGTGCTGGGCGGAGGCGGACGCGCAGCAGTCATCTCGACGGTGAATCCGCCGAGTGTGCTCGGTGCCCACGCGTCGCTGGTGGAGGGCGTGGCTTTTGATCCGGAGGCCGCAAGGCGCATGCTCGGCGGCCGGCGTCGAACGCTCAAGCTCATCGCCAACCCGAGCACTGCTGATCGTGCCACCGTGGAGTATGTGCAGGCCCAACTCGCCCAGGTGGGGTTCGATGTGACCGTCGAGCAACTCGACGCCGCAGCTTTCGAGAGCCGCCTGAATAGCGGCGCTTTTGACATCGATCTCGAGATGCCGAGCCAGAATGACGCCAACCCCGCATTTCTTCTCGCGCTTCGCTGGTATTCGAAGTCGAACGTCCGGAGCGCCGTGTTCACCCATGCCAGCCCGCGCTTTGATATGCTGGTCGAGCGCGCACTGTCAGCGACCACCGACGATGAGGCACGCCGTGCGGCTGCGGAGGCCATGCATCAACTGGTGGACGTCGAGGTCGGAGCGATCCCGCTGGCGGGCACATCACGCATCTACGCAATGTCCGACCGCGTACGCGGCTTCGTGCCGCATCCGTCGCGCATCAATCAGGACTGGAGTACGGTCTGGCTCGCGCCATGAGCGCGCCGGGCTGGATCGCCCGACGGCTGGCCGGAGCGGTCGTCGTGTGGGTGCTGATCTCATTTGTGGCGTTCTCGCTGGGATCATTGGCGCCCGGCGATCCTGCGCACATGATGTTGCTGCGCAGGACCG
>JBKJRV010000436.1:0-8834 GCA_046593115.1 Gemmatimonadaceae bacterium | reverse complement strand
CAGTGATATCGAACGAGTCGGCGGACGTTTTCCTCTACGCAAAATCCGACGCGGGCGGCGTCATCATAACTGCAGAGGCCAGCGAGCTCGGGGATGCCGAGTGTAGGGGCGATCGACATGCGGAGACAATAGCCGAGGCCTTCGCGGACGGCTAGGGAACGGGCGTCGTTCTACTTCAGCGTCAGCTCGAACCCGGAAATGGCTGTCGGCACCCAGTTGAGCGGGGTCAACGGCCCCCCGCCCGGTTGCGTGACCTGGGCCTCGGCTGCAACGGTCACCTTCCCCACTCTGCAGGTCTCGTTCGCCGTATTCGACAGTCCGGCGCAACTATTCGTGAACGACGGGGCACTAAAGGTAAGCGTGCCGTTTCCGGAATACAGCACGGGGGTTGCCACTCTCATATCCAGATATCGAACCTGGGGAGTCAGCAAGGACGAAAAGCCCCCACTCTGCATCACCAGCAAGCGCTTCGCCTGAAAGGTGGCCACATCCAGATCCTCCCACGCCAGGACCAGCTTCGCAGACGAGGCCGGGTCGCTCGACGTGACGGCGACGGCGCGCATTTCTACGCGGGTAGCGGAGCCGGGGAGCAGGACGGCAATCAGGCCATATCGCCCCTGGAGACGAACGAGCCGCGACGCGACACGCGTGAAGTCCGCCAGAACGCTGTCGTCCGATGTCGTTTCGGCGGTGTCGAGCAGGTTCGCAAATCTCCCGAATGCGGCTTCCACCGCCACCTGCTCGGCTACCGTTAACTCGGCTCCAAATACGGGTTTGGTAGCTTCATCGGAGCCGCAACCAGCAAGGATCGCGGCAAGGGGTATTAGAAGTCGACGTCGCACGTTGGCGGTTTCCGTGACAGATTTTAAGTGACCAGCTGTTCATTCAGCGAACCCTCACCCTGGCAATCTGCCAGCAGGCTCCAGCGTGGCCCAGCCCCTGCATCGAACTCATACGTTTCCCGTCACCTTCCTGTTTCGCTCCGGAGCTACAATGCGCTTACTCGCGCTGGCTGCTGTTCTCGCGTTGTCCGCCTGTGGATTCGCTCGTGGTCGTGGTGAAAGTCCCAAGAGCGAGTCCGTCGACGTTTCCGTTCAGGTGCGACCTGACAGTCTGCTCAGGGCCGCCGTCAACTATCTCAATGCCAACGGTTATACCACCAACCGTCTGGCCGACAGCACCTTGGTCACATCGCCGCAGCCTGTGCCTGAGCGTGCGCGCACCAACAGCACGCAGGATCAGCAGTGGATCCTGCAGATCAAGACCGAGAAGCTCTTCCTGATGAGCGGGTCGAAGCTGCGCGTCATCGGCTTTGTGCTACCGTCAAGCACGACCTCACCGGTTGACACTACTACCGTCCGGCAGGCCACGCCCATCACCGGAACCAATGCGCGGCTCTTTAATGAAGTTCGCAGCATAGCGAACGCGATCGCCAGAAGCGTCGGCAAGAAATAGTCACCGCGCCGATCGCGAGCGCTTCACCGGCTGGTTGTATGCGGGCATCCCTCAACGAGCCCGGAGCGCTTCCCACAGGAGCGGATACGTCGCCGTGCTCTGCGCGCGATACTGCGGGCGGAAACCAAAGAGAACGACCCTGCCTCGTCCCATTGTGACGTCAACCAGGGCCGCGCGACCATGGAGCTTCTCGGCCCCCAGCAACCATCCCGACAGAAGCGGATCGGTGTCTGGGTAGCTGGCCACGGCGGTCGCCCGGGTGGGGTCGGTAATCTCGAACGCTGGACTGGATTCAAACCAGATGGCGTGGTCCGGATTGAAGGACCTGGCCCACCGGTGTGAGGCGTTGGGCACGACTCGCAGCAAGGAGCCCGGTGCATAGAAATCCTTGTTCGGCAGCTTCGCGAGCACATTACGAACCGGGAGCGACAATGCCTCGATCGCCCACTCGCTCGCCTCGTTGAGCGCGACGAGAGTACCGCCGTCCGCGACAAATGCACGAAGCGCTGCCGCTCCCGCGTCGCCCAGTCCTCCCTTCAGCGAGTCCGGGTAGGCTTCCCGCGAGGCACCTCGCGTGAGCTCCTGCGCAGACTGGTCTGGAAGCACGATCACGTCGAACCGGCTGGCCAGACCGCCGGCACGAATGTCCCGATCCACGACCGTTGTGAGGGGGATGCGGTACTGCTCGAGAATCCACCGCGTCCACCCTTCGTCCATTGAGGGGCTGTAGCTGCGGTACATCGCGATCCGGCGCGACGTGTTGTCGCTCAGACCAGCGGCTACCAGGCGATCCGGAGCGATGGCCTTGATCAGCCCACTCATCGGAGGGACCGCATCCGGGATGGTCAGCACCGAGACGCCCATCAGCAATGGGAGCGTGTGCGCGGTCACGTCGTACGGCCGGCGAGGCGGACCGCCCGGATACTCGCGGAGGTCCGGATAGCGTTGGCGCTCCAGCATCGCCTTCGCGAATGATCCGTACGGTTGGGCCGTCGGAATCACGAATGAGCCGGCAGGCGCCGTGATCCCGGAGGCAGTGACGGCCGACGTGCTGCGATGAATCTCCACCTGACCGCGCTGCAGGATGCGCAGCATTGATCGCATGGCGACGCTATCGTGCTGTGTGACCGGAATGACGAATGCGGCGGGCCAGTCCTCACGACCGGCGGCGCCCTTCCCCTGCACCGCCCGTTCGGCCACCCGCGCGAAGCTCTCCAGCCACCTCGCGCGATCACGTGCCGCCTCGGCGATCAGCGCCCAGGTCGCACTGGTCTGATAATCCACGATATCGCCCAGGGTCCAACGACCGCCACGCCATGGCGCGAGGAAGTTCGAGGACGAGACCCGCGAGTCGTACCCTCGTGAGACGGTGAGTGAATCGAATGAAAGCGTGATCGGCGTGGCGAGCTTCGCGCTGGCGGTTTCAGTCAGGATACGAATTCCGCCGTGATGGTGTTGGTAGGCGCGGGCGGGCGTCCACGCATCGTACGACGCGTTCGTGGCGACGCCGGTCTTGCCTTCGGACGTCAGCCGCCACGCCATAGCCGTGCCCATGGCGTTCACTCCCGCCATGAGGATGGGATCGACGTTGGGCTCGATAGGGTCGAGATAGGGTGGAATGAAAATGCGGCTGCCGGTAGATCCCTGCTGGTGAATGTCATTCACGATCTGTGGATGCCAGACATTGTGCAGCGAGTCGATCGTGAGCTGCGTCTCCACCTGCGTGAATGCATACCAGTCGCGGTTGTTATCGTGACCGGTGTACTTGTGATAGAGCTCCGGCGGGGGTGAGCCTTCGTGCGAAGTGCCGACGGTCGCGCGATACCAGTCCCCGACGATGTCCACGCCATCGGGATTGAGCGATGGAACCAGGATGACGAGCGTGTTGGCGCGCATCGCCTTCGTCTCCGCGTCTTCGCCGCGCACCAGACGGTCCGCTAGTCGCAGCGGGGTCAGGAAGCCGCCGACTTCGGTGGAGTGGATGCTCGACGTCACGAGCACCACCGTCTTGCCACCGGCGATCAGTGTCGCGCGGTCCCCTGATGCACGGGCCCTCGGGTCAGCTAGCTTGCGCTGGATTTCGCGATAGCGCGGCAAGTTGGCAAGGGTCGCCGGGTCGCCGATGAACGCGGCAAGAAACGGGCGTCCCATAGTCGTCTTCCCGAGCGTCCTGACCGTGATGCGGTTACTCGCCGCATCGAGATCGTTGAAGTACTGAACGACCTGCTTCCAGCTCGGCAGCTTCCGGTCGACGCCGGGCTCGAACCCCAACACCGATGCGGGCGTTGGCAGAGAGGACGTGGGTGAACGCTGGGCCTGCGCCGATGCGAACGACCCGAGGAACAGGCCGACGAGCAGCCCGGCCGCGGGAAGGCGGATGCAGTTAATCATATGGTGACACGTATGGTGTTTGGTCTCGCCAAGGATGGCGAGCGGTGCGCGGCGCGGGCAAGGCGCCGATCGGGACGACGCTATGCCGCTACCGGATCAAAACTTAACCGCCGACCGAATTCGCGGCGCAACAGCAGCATACTCAGCAGCAACTGGCACCCTACAACGCGCGAATCTCGCTGGCGGCATCGAGAACGTGTCCGATATCGCGCGATACAGCACGTGCTTCCTGCGTCGCCGATGTGACATCGTCGAGGGCGGAGCCAATGCCCGACGATCTCAGCTTGATCAGATCGAGGCGCAGGTTGCCAAGGACAATAGACGCATTCTCCAGTTGCGACACGAGCTGGTCGCGGCGATGCACGAGATCCTGCACGGTGGCGCGCTGGCGCTCGAGCAACGCTCGATGGCGTTCACGCTCCGACGGTACCGTGCCCTGGGCGTCGCGCAGGTCCGCGATCCGCTTATCCAGGCGCGCGAGATTCTCAAGAGTCGCATCAGCATCCAGCCGGTGCACCGTCTGCGCGAGCGATGCGATTCGCTCCACCAGCGAATCGGAGGTCGGTGTCACGTCGGGAATCAGCGCGCGGTCATCGGGCCGCAGTGTTTCCACGACGGCGAGGATTGCCAGCCGGTCCTCGCAGGCGCGAACGACCACCGCACCGCGCGGCCCATCAAGCACCTCGGCGGATACCCGCCTGAGCGCATCCAGACGCGCCTGCTCTCCCACAGTGGGCGTCGGACCTGGGGGAAGTGGCGGTGACAGGGGCTCTGTCAACGCACCTCCAGACAGCGCCTCTCCAAATGACGTGCCCTTCCGGTGCAGCTTCGCGCCGCTCACGACTGCCCCCGCCCCGTAGAACCACGCCAGCGAAGTCGCAACCAGGAAAGGAGGGAGGAAGAGATCCGCTCCTGTTGCGTTACCCACGGCGAACAGCATGACTGAAGTAGCGGCGAACCCCAGCGTCAGCTTCGCTCGCTCGCGAAATGCCGCCGCAATGGCACGCACACTTCGTCGCTGCTTGCGAACGTCGCGCAGCGCGGGGGCATCGTCGCCTTCGAGCACGACGTCCCACACGCGCAGGCGCAGCCGGCCCAGAGGAGCCCAGGTCGCCAAGAGTGCTCCGCCCATCCCTACGAACGGGAAAATTATCCACGGCGGTGTGTTCGTCGCGGCATTGACGAAGGCGAGGAAGCCAAGCGTTCCCGCAGTCGTGAAAAACTGACGGCGATACTTCGAGATCCGTTCCTCGACCTCGCGCGGATTCGCCGGGTCCATCTCTTTCCTGCCGGGCCGGTCGCGAATCTCATTCCTGAGACCGTGCCCGAGATCCCGATTGCGTTCGCCGAGCCCCAGCGGCCGCACAGGCAGCGCTGGCAGCGGCGGCACACGCAACCCCTTCCTGATCCCCTCCATCATCGCGGGCGCCGCGGGAAACGCCTCGGCCGGAGCGATCATCGGTGGCATGTCCCACCACGACTTGCCAGCCGGACCGGCTGCAGCGGCAGGCTTCGCCGGAGCCGCGGGTTTCGCCGGCTCGAACGCCGGCGCATTGCCAGCGGCAATCGCGTCGCGGAAAGCAGCCGCACCGGGCCACCGCTGTTCAGGCTCCTTCGCAAGTCCGCGATGCAGCGCGTTTGCCAGTCCCGGTGGAGCGTCGGGCCGTCGCTCGAGGATGGGCTTCGGCTGCTCGGCGATGTGCTTCATGAGCATCGACGGGGTGTTGTTCGCCTTGAAGGGCGGTTCCCCGACCAGCATCTGATAGCCCACAACCGAGAGTGAATACAGGTCACTGCGTCCATCCACCTCACGTTCGCCGAGTGCCTGCTCGGGCGACATGTAGGCCGGTGTGCCAATCGCGATACCCGTGACGGTGAGCCGGGAGTCTTCGGCGGCGGCGCGGGCGATGCCGAAATCCGTCACCATGGCCCGACCGGTAGCGCGGTCGAGCAGGATGTTGTCGGGCTTCACGTCCCGGTGGATGACACCATGCCGGTGCGCATAGTCGAGGGCGTCAGCTACCTCGCCGAGAATCCGCCGGGCGGCCTCCACGCCGAGGCGTTGTTCGCGATGCAGCTTTGCGCCGAGCGTCTCACCATCGACCAGCCCCATCACGATGTACGAGATCTTGTCCCGCTCATCGACACTGTAGATGGGAACGATGTTCGGATGGTTGAGCTGGGCCGCCATCTGTGCCTCACGCAGGAATCGCGTGCGAACGTCGGCGTTGAAGGCGAGCTCCGGCGGCAGCACTTTGATGGCCACGTGACGACGCAGACGCAGGTCGAGCGCACGAAAGACGAGCGCCATACCGCCGCGCCCAAGCTCCTCGCCTATGTCGTAGTGATCGCCGATGGCAACGACGATGCGATCGCGCACCTGCGTCGGCATGGTCAGCTCGTTCGCGACCGAGCCCCGGAGCCTCGCGCCGTGGACTGCGCCAGCTGATCGGCGACGTACACGGCGGTATCCACCTCACGCGCGAGGATCATCGCGCGCTCGGCGATGGACGTGATGTGTTGATGGGACTGTCCGCCGGCGCGGAGCCTCAGGACATCGTACCGCATGTTCTGGAGCGCGAGTGCACAGCTTTCGAGGCGACCGAGCGTCTGGTCCCGGCGCTTCACGATATCCACAAGCGCGCGGCGCTGGCGCTTGAGGTACGCCAGGCGCCGAACACGCTCCTCGCTCGCGCGGCTGTCGAGCGGGTTGGCCTGCGATTCGAGCGTCGCGATTTCTCCATCCACACGTTCGACGGTGCCGGGCACCGCGTTGCGCTCAATGTCGCCGAGGGAATGAACCAGGATCTGGATGCGGTCGAAGAGAGCGTTTGTAGAGGGAATTACTTCGGACACCATGTCACGCTCTGCCCGCGGCAGCGACTGAATCAGGCGCGCAATCTCCTCCCGATCCATCGCGGCCTGGCGGACGGTGCCGGCGTGCGGTCCCGTTTCGTCAACAGCGGGCAGCGGCGAGTTGGACGACTGAAGGCGCTGCTGCGACTTTCTGTCACGCATGCGACCGCGGAAACGCTCGCGTCCTTCGGGGGACGAAAGCGCGTCGCCCATGAGCCGGACCGTCTCGATCCCCTCGCTGGCAACATCGATCAGCTCGCGATCCTGATGTTGTCGAAAGACGTCATGCCAGTCATACCCATCGGTCCAGATGCGAGCGTACTGATACGCCATGTAGATGGTCCAGATCATCAGCGGCGCGAAGAAATCGGTGCTGCCGAACGTGGACGCCAGGAACACGATAGGCGCTACGAAGCCATAGAACGCCAGCTTGCGGCGGAACGCGATGACCGGGCCTGCGCTCCAGCGACGCTGCTCATCACTGGTGGGCTGGTACGACTCGCTCACGGGCGAAGGCGCGAACGGTTGTGCGCGAGGAGCAACCGCCACGGCGCGCACTGGCAGTTCGGGGACGTTTCCCCGCTCGAGCGCCGTCGTCAGTGCCGCTGCACTTGGAAAGCGATCGGCCGGATCCTTCTCCAGCAGCAGCATGATCGCACGCGCCAGATCCGTCGGTATGTCGGCGCGTTTGGCCTGGACCGGGGTCGGCGGTTCCGAAAGATGCTTGACCAGCATCGCGGGCGTATTCGACGCAGTGAACGGGAGGTCGCCCGTCAGCATCTGATAGGCGACGACGCCGAGCGAGTACAGGTCGCTTCGTCCGTCGATTTCGCGATCACCGGCGCATTGCTCCGGTGACATGAACGCGGGTGTGCCGATGGCCATACCCGTGGCGGTGAGACGCGAGTCCCCTTCGCTCACCGCGCGCGCGATACCGAAATCGGTGACCATGGCGCGCCCGGTTTGCGCGTCGAGCAGAATGTTGTCGGGCTTGATGTCGCGGTGGATGACCTTCCGCGAGTGAGCGTAGTCCAGCGCATCGCCCACTTCACGCAGAATCCGGCGCGTTTCATCCGCGCCCAGCCGGCCATGATCATTGAGCCGCTTCGCCAGATTGTCGCCGTCGATGTACGCCATCACGAAGTAGACGAGATTCTGGCTCTCATCGACCGAATAAATGGGCACAATGTTCGGATGACTGAGCTGCGCGGCCGTTTCGGCCTCGCGCAGAAAACGCTTCCGGATCTCGCTGCGAAACGCCAGCTCGGGAGGAAGGAGCTTCACCGCGACCTGTCGCTTCAGCCGCCGGTCCTTCGCGAGATAGACAATGCCCATCCCCCCGCGGCCGATCTCCCTGTCCAGCTCATAATGCGCGCTGAGAACGCGCTCGATGTGCGCGCGGAGCTCAGCTTCAGATGATGAGACGAGTGGTTCCGGCAATCGCTGCGTCCGCGCTCTATGGGGGGCGATATAGTGTACCATGCAGTGTCAGATCTGGAAAGGAGAATGCCGTTGCGGCAGTCGCACTACGTCGGATTGACGTGCATTGGTTGCAAACACTGCCACATGAGGCTACAACAAGCAGGTCGGCATCGGCCGGAAACTCGCAGCAAGTGGTAACTGTTGGGTACGTACCGCACCTGCAGACGCACGAATTCGCGTCGGTGGGTATGAACTGTGCGAAACATATCCCGCACGAGCGAAGCGCGTGTCGGGATAGCGGCTCCAGAGTACCCTAGCCTTCAGGAAGCGTCATTCATGGCACAACGTCAAACACTTCCCGTTCTACCGTTGCGTGGAACGGTCATTTTTCCCGGACTGACCGCGCCGATCGCGGCTGGGCGACCGGGTACGTTGCGCGCGATCGAAGCGGCGCTGAAGGGCGAGCGACTGGTATTTGCAGTCGCACAGCGCGACAACGCCGACGAGCCGTCGGTGGAGAATCTCTACTCCATGGGTGTCATCGCGCGAATCGGCCAGATCCAGCGCGGACTCGGCGGGGTACAGCTGCTGCTTCAGGGCGAGCAGCGCGCAACGTCGCTGCAGTACAGCACCACCGATGGCTATCTGCAGTCCGTAGTGATGCCGGTGGACGAGCTGGGCCTGCTGAATGAAGATGAGCCCGCGTTCGT
>JBKJRV010000410.1:0-6873 GCA_046593115.1 Gemmatimonadaceae bacterium | reverse complement strand
GTAGCCGATGAAGAAGAACGAGTCGAAGAACGCGAAGGCCAGGGTGCTGAAGAATACGCCGAGGAAGATGTTGAACATGCCCTTCTGCGCGTACTGGGTGCAGATCTCGACGACCTTCTTGCTGTCGGCCACAGAGGCCTTGGTGGAGCTTTCCAGATTGATGTTGGCCTTGATGAATTCGACTGCGCGGTATGCTCCAGTGGTCACGGCCTGAATGGACGCGCCGGTAAACCAGTAGATCACCGATCCGCCGGCGATCAGGCCGAGGAGGAAGGGCGGATGGAGAATCGAGAGGCGCTGGAGGAACTCGGGTTGGAGCCCGTTTGTCAGCGTCATGATGATCGCGAAAATCATCGTAGTCGCCCCGACCACGGCCGTGCCGATGAGCACCGGCTTGGCGGTCGCCTTGAAGGTGTTACCCGCTCCGTCGTTCTCTTCGAGCAGGTGCTTGGCGCGCTCGAAATTGACGTCGAACCCGTACTTCTGCTTGAGCTGCGCCGCGGAGCCAGGCATCTGCTCAATGGTCGAGAGCTCGAACACCGACTGGGCGTTGTCCGTCACCGGGCCGTACGAATCCACCGCGATAGTGACCGGACCCATGCCGAGAAAGCCGAAGGCTACGAGACCAAAAGCGAACACGGCAGGCGCAATCATGAGCGCGCCTACGCCCAGGGTGCTGATGCCGTAGCCGGCTGCCATCAGTCCCATGATGGCCATGCCGAGCCAGAAGGCGCTGAAGTTGCCCGCTACGAGGCCCGACAGGATATTCAGCGAAGCGCCGCCCTCACGCGAGGAGGTGACGACTTCCTTGGTATGACTCGACTCGGTGGACGTGAAGATCTTCACGAGCTCGGGAATGATCGCGCCCGCAAGCGTCCCGCACGTGATGATCGCCGAGAGCTTCCACCACATCGATCCGTCGCCCAGGTCCGGGATCAACAGATACGAGACGACGAACGTCAGCGCGACCGAGACGATCGAGGTCAGCCACACGAGCGACGTCAGAGGCGCCTCGTAGTTCATCTTGTCGGCGTTCTCGTACCGCGCCTTGGCAACCGCTTCGTTCGCGAGGTAGGAGATACCGCTCGCGATCACCATCATGATGCGCATGGCGAAGATCCAGACCAGGAGCTGGACCTGGACCGCCGTGTCGTTCACGGCGAGCAGAATGAACGAGATCAGCGCGACGCCAGTGACGCCGTACGTCTCGAACCCGTCGGCGCTGGGACCAACCGAGTCGCCGGCATTATCACCTGTGCAGTCGGCAATGACGCCGGGATTCCGCGCGTCATCTTCCTTGATGTTGAACACGATCTTCATGAGATCGGCGCCAATGTCAGCGATCTTCGTGAAGATACCGCCCGCAATGCGCAGCGCCGCCGCACCAAGCGACTCGCCGATGGCGAATCCAATGAAGCAGGGGCCCGCGTAGTCGCCGGGAATGAAGAGCAGGATGCAGAGCATGATGAACAGCTCCACGCTGATCAGCAACATCCCGATGCTCATGCCCGCCTTGAGCGGAATGGCGTAGCACGGATACGGCTTGCCACGAAGACTGGCGAAGGCCGTGCGCGAGTTGGCGAACGTGTTGATCCGGATGCCGAACCACGCGACGCCGTAGCTCCCGGCGATGCCGACG
Organism: Gemmatimonadaceae bacterium; assembly: GCA_046593115.1. GTDB lineage: Bacteria > Gemmatimonadota > Gemmatimonadetes > Gemmatimonadales > Gemmatimonadaceae > JBKJRV01. Next base: position 5,234 of record JBKJRV010000410.1, on the reverse strand, counting down.
AGACTGAACAGCAGGATGATCACCACTTTCGTCGCGCCCAGCTGCACGAGGAACCCGAAGTACAGCGCGATCACGAGCCCGATGAACACCTCGAGCACAAGAATGAACTTGCCCTGAGTGATCAGGTACGTCTTGCACGTCTCGTAGATGAGCTCGGAGATCTCCAGCATCGACTCATGCACGGGCATCCGCTTGAGCTGTCCGTAGATCACTAGCCCGAACAACAGGCCCATCACGCAGATCACGAGACCGCCCATCAGCATGGTCCGTCCCGGCATCCCGAGGAATTCTCCACCGCTATTGAGATCCGGAATGATGAGGTTCGCCTCGCCGCCAGGGCGATGCTGGGTGCCCGCATGCTGGGTGCCGGCAAGCGAGGTGGTGGTGTCACGCGCGATGCTGTCACGCACATCGAGCCTGTCCTGCGCGCCGGCGGTCGTCGAGACCGTGGCCATAAGCACAGCGAGCATCAGCGTCAGTGCCAGTGGGAGCGCACGACGTAACAGGGTGCCCATCCGAATCATCTGAATCTCCAGGGAGAAAACGTGCGACGGTCGATCATGAGGGATGCGAATGCAGCGAACGCCAACGGAGCGCGCCCGGTTGTCACATCGTCGCGCATCCGGCCGACGACGTGACAGGTACTAACTCATCCTTCGTACGTAACCGGCGGAGGTGTCCTGCCTTCCTCGACCTTCCGCCAGAGGTAATAGACGGGGATGCCGAGAATGACGAGAACGAGGCCCGAGACCGCCTCGGTTCGCGTTGACTCGGCAATCAGGAGGATGATGCAGACCGCGCCAGAGAGGATAATGTACAGCGCGGGAAGCACCGGATACCCAATGGCCCGGTAGGGACGGGGGACGTCAGGGCGCGTCCGCCGCAGGATGAACAGCCCAACGGTGGTGAGTGCGTAGAATAGCAACGCGGCAAAAATGACGTAATTCAACAGTTGATTATATGTGCCGGTGAGGCAGAGCAGCGACACCCAGACAGACTGCACGATCAGCGCGGTCGATGGCACCTTGCGGGCGTTCAGCACTCCTGCCTTCCGGAAAAACAGGCCATCACGCGCCATCGCGTAGTAGACGCGCGCGCCTGCGAGAATCAATCCGTTGTTGCAGCCGAACGTGGAAATCAGAATCGCAATCGCCATCAGCGTCGCACCGCTGGCCCCAAAAATCACCTCGGCCGCCGCCGTCCCGACGCGGTCCTGTGCTGCGTGCTGTATTCCACGGCCCAGCACGGTCGTCGCATCCGCCGACCCTGCCAGCGGAAGAACGTTGAGATACGAAACGTTCGCCAGCACGTAGAGCAGCGACACGAGGCCCGTACCGAGCAGGAGCGCCAACGGAAGGTTTCGGCTCGGATCCTTCACCTCGGCCGCGGCGAAGGTCACGTTATTCCATGCATCGCTCGAGAACAGCGAACCGACCATCGCGGCGCCAAACACGATCAGGAACCCGCTCGTGTCCATACCGCCGGTGCCAAAGAAATTTCCGCCGCTGAAATTCGCCGAAATCGCCTCCGCGTTTCGGCCGATCGTGAGTCCAAGCAGGATGAGAATCGCAAGCGCCCCGGTCTTCACCACTGTCAGCGTCGTCTGGACCATTTTGCCTTCACGCACGCCACGCAGGTTGATCCAGGTCAGGACCCACACGGTGACCAGAGCAATCAGCCGCTGCGGCGAAAGCCCGAGCTGAATCGCAGCAGCGGGATCGGTGCAGCCGAGAATTCCGACGCAGACGTCGCCGCTCGGAAACCATCCGAACCGATCCGGCGAGATGGACGGCACGAGCACGCCAAGGAATCGGCCGAAGGCAACGGCAACGGCGGCAATGGTTCCCGTCTGAATAACGACAAACAGCGTCCAGCCGTAGAGAAAGCCCATCAGCGACCCCATGGACTCGCGCAGAAAAACGTATTGCCCGCCGGCGCGCGGATACATCGCCGCCATCTCCCCAAAGGCGAGGGCACCCAGCAGCGTGATGACACCCGTGACGATCCACGCCATGAGCATCCAGAACGGCGACTCAACCTGCCGCGAGATGGAGGCCGACACTATGAAGATGCCTGAGCCGATCATCGAGCCCGCCACGAGCATCGTCGCATCGGTCAGCGACATTGCCTTGACGAACCCGGATTGCGGCTGAGTGGCGTCAACCTCCTCGGCTACGCTGCTCATCTCGTTACGAGCCTCTCATCTGTTTGTGCGGGAGCGCCGGCGGGCCGCCGGCTGGGGCTTAAGCGGCGGGAAGATAAGAGCTTGTGACGGAAGGTGCTAGGTGGGCGCCAGAGCGACGATACTGCGTGCGCGGCTCAGGGAATCTCCCACCCGAGCGTCACGGGGGCCCGGACCGGTGTTCCATCCCACTTCGTGGCCGGCCGGAAGCGGAAGTTCTTCAGCGTCGCGAGCACCTGGCGGTTGTAGCTCGCATCCCGGGACGGGTTGAAGCGAGGGGCACCAACGACGTTGCCGCGCTCATCGACATCAAACGTCGCCGTCAGGTAGTACGGCTTGATCTTTTCGGGAGCGGGAAAAGGGGGAAGCAGAACCTGAATCGGCTGCGGCGGGTAGATGGTGCCCTCGCCTCCGCCTGTCCCGGGACCCGTGCCCGTCCCACGTCCCGTGCCGATCCCGGATCCCACGCCGCCTCCGCTCCCGGGCCCAGCCCCCGCCGTGCCATCCTTCCCCGCTCCACCGCCGACGCCGGTCGCAAGCGCCAGGTCGATCTGCTCCCTGGGGACTTCGGTCTTGATATCGATCGTCGGCTCGGGCGGCTTCTCCTCGACCACCGCTGGCACCTCCGGTATGGGCGGGAGCTCCGAGGGAGTGGGAACGGGCGTTGGATGGACGCGGATGTAGCGTAACCGCTCCGTTACGGGCTGCGTCTCGCGCGCGCCACCGGTTCCGCCGGAGCCACCTCCCCCCCCACCCGCTGGACCGGGTCCGCCCGCCCCTGTCACCATCTCGACGATCTTTGGCGCGAAAAAGAGCGGCACAATGATCAGCAGCAACAGGACGCCGTGAATGACGATGGATGCCGCGGCACCCATGCGCTTGCCTTCCTCGCGCACCGGAATGCCGATAGGCGGCCGATACCGGCGTGCCCGCGGTGCATTATGGGGGGAAATCTGGGGCTCGAATTCGGACATCACTGAATCGGTCACTAGTGCTGCGGAAGCAAACAGGCGGGTCGTACCACACTAAATACTACGGCGGACGACCGTAAAGGTTCGTCCGCCGTTGATGACGATTGCTTCCACCGCAGCTCAGGTACCGGCGGCTTTCTCCTTGGGAGGTACGCCGATGACCTTCACGCCGGCGCCCCGCGCGACATCCATGGCCCAGATGACGCTCTCGTATTTCACCTTGGGATCGCCTTTCACGAAAATAATCTTGGTTGGGCGCCCGTCGTAGATCTTTTTCAGCCGGCTGGGCAGGTCCGCCTTGGAGATAACTTCCTTGTTGACCGCGTAATACTCGCTCGGGCCAACTTCAAGCACGATCTGATCGGAGGTCGATGCAGGCGCCGAGGACGGCGTGGGATCAGGAAGCTGCAGGTCAATGGCTTTCCGCATGGACGGCACCGCCGCCATGAAGATGATCAGCAGCACCAACAGCACGTCGATCATTGGAACGACATTGGGCTCGTTCCGCAGGCCCTCGCTCCCGCCAACGGACATTCCCATTAGGGTTTTCCTCCCGTGAACTCGCTGGGCTTCTCACCGACGTTATCGTCGGCCACCTTCGAGGTCGTACCCGCCTTCTGATCACTGATCATCCCCACCACGCGCACGCCGTTGATGGCGGCGATATCGAGCGCATCGATCACTTTCTCGTAATCGATGTCCTTATGCGCCTTCACGTACAGGATCTTGTCCTCGACACGCGAGGCAAAGATGGACTTCAGCTGATCCGACAGTGTTTCGTTCTTGATCGGACGCTTGTTGAGATAATAGTTGCCGTCGGCGTCGATCCCGAGCGTCTGGTCACCCGGATCTTCCGGGTGAGACTTCAGGTTCTCGCCCTGCGGCGGCACTGCGTTGAATCCCGCCAGGAGCGCCGGCGTGATCACCATGAAGATGATGAGCAGCACCAGCATGACGTCGATCATTGGAACGACGTTGGGCTCGGACTTGACGGGGCTGCCACCGGAAACATTATGGGACATCGCGAGTTCCTCGCTCTGATCTCAGTGGATCACGTAGAGATCGGGGTCGTACCGCCCGTGCTCGTGTTGAACTCGCGCGTGAAGCGCGACCGGCCGAACTCACCACTGACGCCCTTGATCAGATAGTCAACCATCTCCTTGGAGACGTACGTCATCTCGGCGATGAGGTTGTCGATCTTGACCTGGAAGTAATTGAACGCCCACACGGCCGGAATGGCGACCAGCAGACCGAACGCCGTTGAAATAAGCGCCTCGGAAATACCGGCGGAGATCGAGCCCAGTCCACCAGAGCCCGACAGTGCCATGCCCTGGAAGGAATTGACGATACCGATCGTAGTGCCGAGCAGGCCGACAAACGGTGCCGTCGATCCGACCGTGGCCAGAATGCCCGTACCGCGCTTCAGCTCAACGATCATGATCAGCATGTTGCGCTCGATCGCCCGCTCGGCCGAGTTGATGTCGCTCACGGTCACCGAGCCGTCCTGAATCAGCGGCTTCACTTCTCCGAGCGCTTCGCCGAGGACGCGCGCGACGTGCGACTTCTTGTAGCTCTCCGCGAGCTTGATGGCCTCGGTGAGGTTGTCCTCCTCGAGGAACTGCGAGAACTCGGGGGCAAATTTCACGGTCTCTGACTGCGCCTTCTTCAGCGTCCACCACTTCTGGATCATGACCGTAAGCGACCAGACCGACATGATGAGCATGACAATGGTGATCCCGCGCACGAACCCGCTCATGGTTTCCCAGAGATGCGCTAACGACAGATCCATGACCTAGTCTCCGATGAAAGAAAGCAACACGTGAGGAGCGACGATTATCCGCCGATCGAGAATTCAAAAGGCTGCTGGACGAGCACTTTGACTTTCCTGCCACCAATCTCCGCGGGGAAGAACCGCATACCGGGAAGCGCGGCCCGCACCGCACTCACGAACAGGTCGTGATCCTGCTTGAGCACCTTGAAAGTCTTCATGTCGGCGCGGCCTGTCGTGTCGATGACGAACTGCACGAAGACGCTGCCGCTGATGCCGGCGCTCTTGAGAATCTCGGGATACCGGGGCGACG
>JBKJRV010000391.1:0-4035 GCA_046593115.1 Gemmatimonadaceae bacterium | reverse complement strand
TGCGGCCGCTGCCGGCTTGCCCGTTGTGGTCTACGCGCCCGAAACCACGCCACCCCCATTGCTCGAATCCATTCGCGCGCTCGGTGCCACACTGCGATTGGTGGACGGTCACATTGGGGATGCAGGGAAGGCGGGTCGCGCATACGCTGCGGAATCCGGATACTTCGATGTATCCACGCTTCGCGAGCCCTATCGTATCGAGGGCAAGAAGACGATGGGCATCGAAGTGGCGGAGCAGATGGGATGGCGACTGCCCGACGTCATCGTGTATCCAACTGGCGGCGGCACGGGACTGATCGGCATGTGGAAGGTGTTCGGTGAGCTGAGGCAGGCGGGATGGATTCCGGCAGCTGTCGCGTTCCCCAGAATGGTCACCGCGCAGGCCGATGGCTGCGCCCCCATTGTGCGGGCCTTCGCGGCCGGCGCGGATCGAGCAACGCCGTGGGAGGCGCCGCAGACGCATGCCAGTGGTTTGCGCGTGCCCGGCCCACTGGGCGACCGGCTTATTCTCCGCGCGCTTCGTGAGAGTGGCGGCGATGCCGCTTCGGTGAGCGAGGACGCAATTCGGACCGCGACCAGCCGGCTCTCACGGGCCAGCGGCATCGACGCCGCACCGGAAGGTGGTTGCGCGCTGGCGGTGCTCGAGCGGCTGGTGGCGGAGAAGCGGGTTGCTCATGACGCCGAGGTGCTACTTTTCAACACGGGCACGGGCGCGTCGTATCGTTTCTGATGCCCGATCGAAAACGCATTGCCGCACGCCCTCGCATCCCTCTTTATCGTCTCGTTTCGTCTCCTGGACCTCCATCGTGCGCATAGCGATACTGGACCCGTTTAGCGGCATTGCCGGCGACATGACGCTCGGCGCACTTCTCGGCCTGGGACTGGAGCCGGAGTGGCTGCGGAGTCTGCCTGAACGTCTTGGTCTGCAGGACATTGGCGTGCGGATCGACAAGGTGCAGCGCGCCGGCATCGCGTGCTTCAAGGTGGACTTCGACGTACCGCCTCAGCCGCACGGTCGTCACCTCTCGCACATCCGCAAGATCGTCAACGGCGCCGATATCCCGAGCGATGTGAAGGAGAAGTGCGACCGTGCATTCACGGCCATTGCGACGGTCGAAGCCGAGATGCATGGCGTGACGGTGGATCGCGTCCACCTGCATGAGGTGGGAGCGGTGGATGCGATCCTGGACGTCGTGGGATCCATCTGGGGGCTCTCGGTACTCGGCGTGGAGCGCGTCTACAGCACTACCATCTCCATGGGCGATGGGTTCGTGAAGGCGGCGCACGGCGTTCTGCCAGTCCCGGCGCCTGCGACGCTGGCTCTGCTGGAGGGACTGCCGGTGAGACCGGGTCCGGAAGGTTCCGGCGAGCTCGTGACGCCGACCGGCGCCGCATTGATTCGAGTGCTCTCCGCAGGTCCACCGCCATCGCGGTACACACCGGTACGCACGGGCTATGGCGCTGGCACGAAGGAATTCCCCAATCGCGCGAATGCGCTGCGCATCACGCTGGCCGATGTGCCCGACCAGGCAGGCGATGTTGAAACGCTGATCGTGCTCGCCTGTGATATCGACGACATGTCGGGCGAGTACCTCGCTGCATTGGCCGATGAGCTCCGGACGGCCGGCGCGCTGGACGTAGTGATTATTCCGACCATAATGAAGAAGGGACGTCCGGGCGCCCGGTTGGAGGTGCTGACGGAGGAGGCAGGGGCAGGAGAGCTGGAACGGCATCTGCTTACTTCCAGCACGTCCATTGGGGTGCGACGGCACCGGGTTCATCGGCGCGCATTGCCGCGCGAGCTGCGCACCGTTCACGTGGACGGATACGCAATCCGGATGAAAATCGTGACGCTGCCCGACGGAAAGCGCCGCTCGAAGCCCGAATTCGAGGACGTCCGATCGGCTGCCGATGGGACTGGCCGAACCGCTGCTGAAATGGTCAGATTAGCCCTCGAAGCGGCGGAACAGTAATCGAATGTGTCGAGTACAACCATACTGGGCCTAACACGGCAAATCACTCCGAGGAGAGATCGATGAACGGTATTCGCAGTGTGTCGCTCGCGCTGGCGCTGACCGGTGCGCTCGCAGAGGGCGTCCAGGCGCAGAAGGCGTCCTGCAAGGTCAATGAGGGTGGGCCGTTCCAGCTTACGAGCGCCCGCATCTACCTGAACAAGGCTTCTTTGGCGGGAGCCAAGGTGGACGAGCGCCCCAAACATCTCAAAAATGCCGTTCAGGTGCTGACGGACAGTCCCGACAAAATCGGCAATCAGGTTGGCCGGCACATGCTGCTCGGCAAGACGCTGTTCTTGTGGACCCGCGAGGCGAAGATGTCGATGCATCCGACACGCGGCAGCCTCGGGTATTCCAGCAATCCCGGACAGCCACAGGACCTGATCGCCGCCATCGACAGCTCGTTCGATGTCGTTGAGGCCCAGGCCCCCGGTTGCGCCGATTCGCTGAGGGTGTTCCGTCGGCAACTCGGCGTCGCTACGCTCAATAACGGCATCGATCAGATCAATGCCAACCAGCTCGATTCCGCGATTCGCACCATCGAGCGCTCGCTCGTCATTCTTCCGAATTCGCCGAGTGCGTACAACGCGCTCGTCGTTGTCGCTGGGAAGAAGGCCGACACCACGGCACTCGCGAACTACTCGCGCAAGGTTATTGAGTCCGCGAAAGGTGACACGTCTGCCGCGACCAGGAAGTTGCGCCTGTCGGCGATGTACAATCTCTCGATTCACCTGATTGGTCAGGCCTCGGGGAATTCACCGAACAAGACAGCGCAGCTGGCCGAAGCCAGGCAGTTGCTGCAGGCCTATCTCGTGGATGTTCCGGGTGAGCCGAACGCTCAGCAGGCGCTGGCGCGCGTCGCGTCCGTATCCGGCGATACCGCCGCAATTGCCGGGATCTATGGCGACATGATGAATAATCCCGGCAAGTTCACCGACATCCAGCTGTTTGAAGCGGCGTCCTCGATGGCGATGTCGAAGAAGTTCGAAGATGCGACGAAGCTCTACGAGGCGGGACTGAAGACGAATCCTTACTACCGCGACGCGCTGTTTAATCTGGCGACCGTGTATTTCGAGCGGAAAGACTACAACCGCATGCTACCGGTTGCCAACAGACTGGTGCAGGTGGACCCCAACAATCCGGATAGCTGGCGTCAGCTCGCCGCCGCCCACCAGGGCCTCATGCGGACCACTAAGGATGCGAAGCTGAAGAAGGCGCACCAGGATACCCTGATCAAGTATCTGGGGAAGTCGGATTCGATGCCGGTGAAGGTCACGGTCAGTGACTTCCGTCATGCGGGAAGCAAGCACACCCTCAACGGCATGATCGAGAACCGTGGCAAGACGACGGGGAACTACACGCTCAAGATCGAGTTCATCGACAAGGCCGGCAGCGTGGTGGCAACCGAGCAGGCCGTGGTCGGACCGGTGGCGCCAAATGGAAGCAAGCCGTTTTCGGTCCAGACCGACCGGACGGGGATCGTCGCTTATCGGTACGCGCCCATCAGTTGACGCTCCGTGAAGGAACAGGGTACGAAAAGCCGTCCGCATCGCGGGCGGCTTTTCCGTATCCTGCTGTGTGGAAAGAAGAGCGCATCATACGCTCCAAGTGTATCATTTCACTTGATTTCCGTGCCCTGATCTCCTAGCTTGCATGAACTCTGCGAAGGAAGAATTCGCTTCGCGGCGTCGCGGGGAAACCACCCTCCTGATTCCCCTCCTGAGCTTCCGATGATCCGAGTCGCCCGAGTCCGTTCTGACAGTATTGCGGAAGAGATCGGGATCCTGCCGGGCACCGAGTTGCTGTCCGTCAACGGGCGCGTGCTCGACGACTTCCTGGACTGGGAGTTCCTGACCGCCGACGAAGGCATCAACGTCGAGGCGCGCCTGCCCGGCGGTGAGGCCGTGATCTACGAGATAGAGCGGGAAGACGGGGAACCGCTTGGCGTCGAACTGGAGCCGCCGACCGTCCGCCGCTGCGCGAACCGTTGCGAATTCTGCTTCGTGGAGGGGCTGCCAAAGGG
>JBKJRV010000309.1:0-2860 GCA_046593115.1 Gemmatimonadaceae bacterium | reverse complement strand
ACACCTCCTGCACCGACGCCGACGTCTCTTCCGTTGCCGCAGCGACTTCCTCTGACGTGGCCGCATGTCCCTGCGGCAACGGAAGAGACGTCGGCGTCGGTGCAGGAGGTGTCGGCGACGGCGGAGGTGCTGCGGAACGCGGCGGCGAGAGTGCAGTCCATGGCGGATGAGTTCAGGATCTGAAAGCGTGGTGCGTGGTGCGTTACATAGGTCCTGCCAAATTCTTCTCTCCGATGCTCCTCTTTCGTTCGCGCGGAATCATTATAAGCAACAGGCGGCAGATTCGACTGAGGGAATCAGTTTGACGTTGGAACGACCCCTCTGGCAGCACGTGTCGACCGGCTCGATACCAGATGCGGCACTCACGTGCTGAGCCGAGAGCATACTCGAGCATTCGCACGCGATCGCGGCCCGAGCTGCGGCTGTACCCCTCCGCATAGTTAGCGGCTATCGAGCCTGCCGATCGGTACAACTGGTCGGCGACGGAACGTGTCGAATAGTGGTGTGAGAGACGCCGAGCATCGGGCCATGCGTTTTCAAGTACTTCGACCGCAAGCCGGTATGCAGCTTCATGCCAGATTGGGTCACCCGTCTCTGGGTGAGGGTAAGGCGCCGCCAGGCTTGCTTCATCGGACGGTGTGGTCACAGTCGGAAGATCGCATGACTGTGTTCGAGTCCGTGGTCATTTCAACGCGCATGGAATCGGTTGTAAACTCACGCACCACGCACCACGCAGTTCCTTACTCCACTCTCCTCGGCCCCGTCATCGCCGCCGGATTCAACAGCTGATCCAGCTGCTCCCTGGTCATCAGCTTGCGCTCGAGCACGATGTCATACACACCACGATCGCTGTCCAGCGCTTCCTTTGCGATCGTCGTACAGACCTCGTAGCCCAGCGTCGGCACGAGCGCCGTTACGATCCCGATGGAGTTCTCCACGAAGTGACGCATCCGGGCCGGATTCGCCGTGATACCCTCCACGCACCGTTCGCGCAGGACGATACACGCCTGCCGAAGCTGACTCACCACACTCAACAGCCGGAAGGCGATCAGCGGCTCAAAGACGTTGAGTTGCAGCTGTCCGTTGGCCGCAGCCAGCGTCACCGAGATGTCGGCGCCGACCACGTCGAAGCACACCTGGTTCACAACTTCGGGAATGACCGGATTCACCTTGCCGGGCATGATGGACGAGCCGGGCTGCATCGCCGGCAGGTTGATCTCGCCGAATCCGGTGCGTGGTCCGGAGCTGAGCAGCCGCAGGTCGTCGCAGATCTTCGACAGCTTCACGGCGCAGCGCTTAAGCACACCTGACACCTGCACGAACGCGCCGGTGTCCGCCGTGGCCTCCACGAGGTCCGGGGACGTGATCAGAGCGAGCTTGGAGATCCGCGCGAGATGGTCGCGTACCGTCTCTGCATACCGCTCGGGCGCGTTGATGCCCGTGCCGATAGCAGTGGCGCCCATGTTGATCTCCCGAATCAGGGCTTGCGCCTCGGCAAGGCGATCGACGTCCTCCAGCATGGTGTGCCCGAAGGCGCTGAACTCCTGGCCCAGCGTCATGGGCACCGCATCCTGCAGTTGCGTGCGCCCCATCTTCACCATCTGTGAAAACTCCGAGCCCTTCTGCAGGAACGCCCCGGAGAGATCGCGCATGGAATCCCGGAGGCTCTCGATGCCTTCGTGCAGCGCAATCTTGATGGCCGTGGGATAGACGTCGTTCGTGGACTGGCTGAGATTGACGTGATTGTTGGGGTGTACGAGGTGATACTCGCCGCGCTTGGCGCCCAGCAGCTCGAGCGCGCGATTGGCGATGACTTCGTTCGCATTCATGTTGGTGGACGTTCCAGCGCCGCCCTGGATCATGTCCACCAGGAAATGCTCGTGATGCGCACCGGTCCGCAGTTCACGGCACGCGCGCACGATGACGTCGGACGTGTGTGGCTCGAGCAGGCCCAAGTCGGCGTTCGCGAGTGCCGCCGCCTCTTTCACGGAAGCGAGCGCGATGATCAGCCCGGGGAATTCGCGCAGCGCAATCCCGGTGATCGGGAAATTCTCGAGGGCACGAAGCGTCTGAATGCCGTACATCGCCTCTTGCGGCACCTCGCGTTCGCCGAGCAGGTCGCGTTCGACGCGAACGGAGGATCCGCCGAAGCCCAGTGTTCGGCCCCGTCCCACGAGGGTGGCGTCCACAGCTCGCAGCCGGCTCGAGATCGAGCGCGCGGCGCGAGCGACGAGCGCGGCATACACTGCGGGCTGGTCCGAGAGCAGCTTCTTCGCCTTGTCGGCAGTGACGACGAGTGCGGACGTCGGTTCGACGGCGCGACCGCTGGTGCCGTGAGGACTGTCGTCAAGCAGGAGACCTTCGCCGATGGCCTCACCAGCCCCGAGGGTGGCGAGGCGAACGCTGCCGCCGCCTTCGTTCTTCTCGATGGCGACCGAGCCGGTGATCAGAATTGCAAAGAAGCGGCGGGGCTCGCCTTCATTGAAGAGCATGTCGCCGACCGCGAACTCCGTCGGCGCCACGGTGCGCGCGAGGTGCCAGACGTGCGTGTCGTTCAGGCCACGCAGGAACTCGACATTGCGAAGCTGCTCGGAGATGGCTGCGGTCGACATGGCTTGAAGGTACTCGGCGCTGCCGGCTTCGTCGACCGTGTTACGTGCTGCCCACAAGATGACGCTGGTAGCACGCAGCACGCAGCACGTAGCAGGTACGGCGTCCTAACGAGTGCATTGCACGGGCCGTATGATTGGCGCTTCACTTCTCTCACGTCTCACCGGAGATCCCTCGTGCCTCTCTCCCGCCGCGATTTCGTTGGCGCCGGCGCGGCTGCCGCCGCCGGCCTCTCACTGCCGCGGGGCGC
>JBKJRV010000462.1:0-6182 GCA_046593115.1 Gemmatimonadaceae bacterium | reverse complement strand
TTCCATGTTCGTGCGTAACATGTTCATCCGCCCGAAGCGCGCCGAGCTCGCCGGGTTCGACCCGAACTTCAGCGTGCTGCACGCGCCCGAGTTCGAGGCAAGCCCGGAGAAGCACGGGACGCGCACGAGCACCTTCATCGTGCTCAATCTCGCGAAGCGAATGGTGCTCATTGGCGGCACGCGCTACGCCGGTGAGCTCAAGAAAGCCATGTTCACCGTCATGAACTACATGCTGCCGAAGCAGAATGTGCTCTCAATGCACTGCTCGGCTAACACCGGCAAGGGGGGCGATACGGCGCTCTTCTTCGGCCTGTCGGGCACGGGGAAAACGACGCTCTCCGCCGATCCCGAGCGCTCGCTGATCGGTGACGATGAGCATGGCTGGTCGGATGCGGGCATCTTCAACTTCGAGGGCGGCTGTTATGCCAAGGCCATCAACCTGTCGAAGGAGAGTGAGCCGGACATCTACCAGACGACGCAGATGTTCGGGACCATCCTCGAGAACGTCGTGCTCGATCCCGTCACGAAGGCGGTAAAGTTCGAGGATCAGTCGATCACGGAGAATACCCGTGCCTCGTACCCGCTGCATTACATTCGCAATCATGTGCCGAATGGGCGCGGTGGCCACCCAAGGAACATTATCTTCCTCACGGCCGATGCGTTTGGCGTGTTGCCGCCCATCTCCCGATTGTCACCCGAACAGGCGATGTACTATTTCCTGTCGGGATATACCGCGAAGGTGGCCGGCACCGAACGCGGCGTCACGGAGCCGCAGGCCACGTTCAGCGCGTGTTTCGGCGCGGTCTTTCTCGTGTGGCACCCGACGAAGTACGCGCAGCTGCTCGGGACGCTGCTTCGCAAGCACAAGGCGCGGGTCTGGCTGGTGAACACAGGGTGGAGCGGTGGCGCCTACGGCACGGGCAAGCGAATGAAACTGTCATACACCCGCGCCATGGTGCGCGCGGCGCTCAGCAGCGCACTGGACGATGCGACGATGGAGATCGATCCGATCTTCGGACTGCAGATTCCCACCAGAGTGCCCGACGTGCCGGATGGCATCCTGCGCCAGCGCGACAGCTGGAGCGACGGCGCGGCTTACGATGCGCAGGCCAGAAAGCTCGCGGGCATGTTCCAGAAGAACTTCGAGAAGTTCGGTACCGGCATCGATGAACGCATCCGGGGGGCGGGACCGAAGTAACGATGCGGTATTGCGGATCGGGTTGCAGTCTTTGAGTCCGGTCCTCGCACCGGCAGGGTGTAGCGTCGTGACGCTGTGGTGACCACCATCCGCGATCCCCTCTGGAACAACATCGGGATCGATACGCTGACCCTGCGGCTGATCGACACACCGGTCTTTCAGCGCCTGCGGTACGTACGGCAGCTCGGCCTGGCGTACCTCGTCTACCCGGGAGCCACGCACTCGCGTTTCGAGCACGCGCTCGGCACCTATCACCTCGCCAGGCGCGCGCTCGACCGCCTCGGCGGCACAACCGAGGAGGGCACGTCGGCGACGGAGCGCGGCGTCGTACTGGCGGCGGCGCTTCTCCATGACGTGGGTCACTATCCCTTCTCGCACGCGCTCGAAGAGATCGGCGCTCCGCATCACGAGGAAGTCGCTCGCCCACTCCTTCTCGAAGGCGGCATCGCTCGAACGCTGCGCGAGGCGTTTGGCGAATCGGCGCCGGAACAGGTACACGCGCTGGTGTGCGGTCGCAGCGAGAGCCCGCTGCAACGCCTCATCTCCGGCTCGCTCGATCTCGACAAGATCGAGTATCTGAAGCGCGATGCGCTCATGTGCGGCGTTCCCTATGGCGAGATCGGCGTCGAGCGCCTGATCGAGTCGCTCCGCCTCGTGACCGATCCGCACTCCGGCCAGCGCACCATCGGCATCCGCGAGAAAGGGTTATCGGCGCTGGAGTCGCTCTTGTTCGCGAAATACCAAATGTACCGCAACGTGTACTGGCATCACGCGGTGCGCAGCGCGACCGCCATGTACAAGCGGCTGGTGGCTGATGCGCTCCGCGGAGGCCGGTTGCAGCGCGAGCAGTTGTCCACGTTCACCGATGAAGGCCTGCTGCACTACCTCGATGGTGCCGACGATCGCGCCATGCTGTCCGCGCTGCGAGAGCGCCGATTGTACAAGCGCGTTTTCGAGGTGCCGGCGGGCGCGCTGGGTGAGGGGCTCGCCGACTGGGTGGCCGAGGACCATGCGCTCACGGTCTCGGTGGAAGATGCACTCGCGCGGGAAGTGGGCGTGGCTCCGGGAACGCTGCTGCTCGATTATCCCGCGAAGACCCAGATGATGGAATTGAACATTCCCGTGTTGCGCCGCGATGGCACTGTGCATCGTCTCACACGCGAAGGGTGGGATGGCGCCATCAACCTGCCGCGTCTGTCGGATGAGCTGTATCGATCGTCACGGTGGCTTCGCGTGTTCAGCGCCTCACCGCTCACGCTGTCGCAGGATCGGGTTGCCTCGTTCCTGAGCGGCGACGCGACCGAGGTGCGCACAAAGGTGGACCAGGGACGGACGCTGCTCTAACGGGCTACCGCGCGGCTCGACCCCGGCACTCGGCGAGCTTCCGTGCGAGTCCCCGATAAAATGCCGCATCATCCGGCTTGCCCTGCTGCTCGAGCGAGAGTGCTGCCAGCTCGATCGCGTAGAGCAGGTTGCCCAGGTAGAGCTCGGCGACCGATCCGACGGTTTCCTCGGGCGGTGGACCCGCCGTCACGTCTCCCGGCGAATCGCGGGCATGTCCCGCGTCGGAGTGGAGTCGTCCACGGAGGCGTCGCCGATGCGGATCACGATCGCGGTGATGTTATCCAGGCCACCGCGTCCGTTTGCCTCGGAGATGAGCGCTTCCACAATGCGCTGCGTCGTTGAGCGCGCGAGCAGCAGCTGCTGCAGGCGCCGGTCGTCGACCATTCCGGTCAGGCCATCGCTCGCGACGAGATACAGGTCGCCCACCTTCACCGGACCCGTGTACGTATCGGGCTCGACCGCTTCGCCCGCACCGACACACCGGGTAATGACGTTGCTGTATGGGTGGTAGCGCGCCTGCTCCGGCGTGAGGTAGCCCGCGTCCACCTGCTCCTGCACGTATGAGTGATCCTTCGTCAACTGCCTGAGCGCGCCGTCACGCAGCAGATACACGCGTGAATCACCCACCTGTCCGATCAGATACTTGTCTTCGCCAAGCATCAGGACCGACGCGGTGGTGCCCATGCCCTGCTTGTCCACTTCGGCGATCGTGCGATCGTAAATCGCGCGGTTGGCGGTCCGGAGCGACTGCGCCACTTTCTCCGTGATGCCGTCATCCGCAAGCGCGGCCGCCGACAGCTCTCGCGTGACGATCTGCACCGCCATTTCGCTGGCGACTTCCCCCGCCGCGTGTCCGCCCATGCCATCGGCGACGATGAAAAGGCCGCGCCTGGTATCGACGAAGAAGTTATCCTCATTTCCCGATCGGATCATGCCGACATCGGAGCGGGCGCCGACTTCCAGATGCACTAGCGGTTCATGAGAAAGTATGCGACCACGAGGATGACGGCACTCGCCGCAATCCACACCGCCATTGGAACACCCTTGCGAGGCTCCGGCGAATCACTGCCTGGCGCGGTGTCCGTGGCGATCTGACTCATTCGTTTTGCCTGGTCGACGGACAGGCCGGCAATGGCTCGCGTTCCCTTGCCAGCGTCCATCGCATCGGCCGCGGGCCGAAATATCATTTTCACACCGCCGAATCGAACATCGGGAGCACCAATGAGCGCCTGCTCGGTCGCAATACGTTTTCCGGAGACATAGGTGCCATTCGTCGACCCCACATCGGCGACGATCCAGCTGTCCACCTTTTTCTGAATCTTGGCGTGAGAATCCGAAACGCTGTCGTCGTCGATGATAACGTCATTGTGCGGACCGCGGCCGATGTGCGTGAGCGGCCCGCGAATCTCATGCTTCGTTCCCTTGTTCGGCCCCGCATTGATGACCTCGAGCGTGGCCAGCAAGGGTCGATCGGCGGACGGCCGGCGTTCGGCATCGGAAGAAACGTAGGCGGGTGTCGGCGGCGCCGTTGGCTCGAGCGGCCCTGGCGTCGCCCCGCGCGCCGCTGACGGCGACTTCACTCCGCTGGCAGCCGCCGGCGCCTTCGCCACGGGGGCAGGCGTACCGGCATCAGCCGCCACCGGTGCGCTCGCCGACGGTGTGGACGAGGCGGCGGGCGCAGCGGCCTTGGCAACATCCGCGTAGAAGCGGAACTCTTCGGTGCCGACGCGAATGACGTCCCCACGACCCAGCGTGTGCGTGCCCTCGATTTTCTCACCGTTCACGAAGACGCCATTCGTACTGAGGTCGATGACGTAATACCCATCGGCGCTGACGGAAATCTCTGCGTGATTCCGGGAAATGTCGGTTCCGGGAAGCACGACATCGCACGCTGCATCTCGCCCGAGAGTCAATCCCGTGGACTTGATCTGAAACTCGCGACCGTCAACGAGTGACACGAGCCGGCCACCGGTCGCTGACGTGGGCTTCGGGTCGGAGGCGACGGATTTCCGAAAGTTGGGCGGTAGCGAGAAGCCGGAGATCACCTGAGTGCCGCCCGCCTGCTTCTTGTCGTCCCCGAACTGCAGCTCGGCTCCACCCACGTTGATCTTGTCGCCGTGGATGAGCGGTGATGGCTCCGCACCCAGCAGGACTCCGTTCACCTTGATGGCCACCGTGGGATGGACCCGCCGTATGGCAACATGGTGGTCGCTGAACAGCTGAACGGTTGCCAGAACGCCCTGTTCGCTGCCACCCGGAACACGAATGTCGGCGGTTGCCCCCGTTCCCAAACCCATCTCACCCAGCCGAAGGGGAATCTGATTGTCGTTGAGCTGAATAAAGGGCATGTAGGAAAAGACGAGCGCGTGGTGGCAGGGAACGCGTGCACTGACAAACGGCGAGCGCGTCGGCTTCGCGTCGAACATGCCGCGCCGAAAAACGTACGTGATCCTGAACCCGAAACTACGCCCGCCCACTACCGCTGGCAAGCGCTACCCGGCGTGTCGATGCAAAGCAGTTGCGGCCGTGCCCTGCAAGCGATACAGACGTTCATACAATCCGCCTTTCGCAAGAAGCTCGTCGTGGCGACCCCGCTCCCGGATCTCGCCGTGATGCATTACCAGAATCTCGTCGGCACGCACAATCGTGCTCAGCCGATGGGCCACCGCGATCGTCGTGCGATGGACCATCAGGACCCCCAGCGCCTGCTGGATGGCCGCCTCGACCTCGCTGTCCACCGCGCTCGTCGCCTCATCCAGAAGCAGGAGCGCCGGCTCGGCCGCGATCGCACGCGCGAACGAGAGCAGCTGCCGCTCCCCCACACTGATCGATGCACCTCGCTCTCCCAGCACGTGCTCGTACTGCCTGGGGAGACGGCCAATGACCCGGTCCGCGCCCACCCGTGTCGCCGCGAGCTCTACTTCCTCGTCAGATAGCGGGCTCGAGAGCCGAATGTTGGTTCGGATGTCAGCGGCGAAGAGGAAAATGTCCTGCTGTACATAACCCATGAGCGATCGAAGCTCGCCAAGCGGGATGGTGCGGATGTCACGCCCGTCGATCGTGATGCGACCGCGTTGCGGCTCATAGAATCGCATCAGCAGACTGATGACCGTCGTCTTCCCGGCCCCCGTGTGACCCACGAGCGCGAGCGTCTGCCCCGCAGGAACCCGGAACGTCACACCGCGCAGGACCCAGTCCGTCCGCGCCGCCTGTGACGCTCCCGGGATGATTGGCGGCTCCGGAGACGCGACATTCGCCCTGGCGACGTGCGGTGTGCCATAGGCGAACCACACGTCCTCGAAGGCCACTGTGACGCCCACGCGTGAGGGTGCGCGAGACGACCCGGGCGCATGCTGGGCCCCTCCTTGCTGGGCACCGGGCTCGTCGAGGAGGGCGAAAATGCGCTCCGACGATGCCATCGCGCCCTGCAAAATGTTGTATTTCTCCGACAGATCCTGCAGTGGCTGATAAAAACGACGCAACAGCTGCAGAAAGGCAGCGACCACTCCAATCGTCACGGTCCCGTCGTGCATGCGCGCGGTTCCCGCGACGATCATCGTCGCCAGCGCCACCGTGGTCAGAATCTCGATCGCGGGAAAATAAAGCGCATAGACGCGAATCGAGCGCAAATGCGCATCCA
>JBKJRV010000070.1:0-4973 GCA_046593115.1 Gemmatimonadaceae bacterium | reverse complement strand
CTGATCGTCCCGTATCCGGATCGCTCGCTGCGTGATGGCGCCATCGATCCGTGGACGAAGCCGAGGTACGACAACAAGCGCCGCGCCCTCGCCGAATATGCGAAGCGCGAGCGGATTTCCATGACCGCATCGTGGCGCGATCTGCCGAAAGCACAGCGGGAGCGTCTGCTGAACGAGCGAAGCCGCGGGTTCAAGGGCATCGTGCCGTTCCTTCGCGACCTCGAGGAGAAGCGTTACAAGCAGTACATCCGGGTCTTCCTCCGGCAGTACCAGAGTGCGCGGGAATGCCCGGAGTGTCACGGCGCCAAGCTGCAGCCCGAGGCACTACAGGTTCGGGTTGCGACACGCACCATCGCGGAGGTCGCCGACCTGCCCGTTGGCCAGCTCACGGACTGGCTCGACACGCTCACGCTCAGCGACTTCGAGCAGCGAGTCGCCCAGCACGTCCTCCAGGAGGCACGCGGGCGCGTGCGCTTCCTCTGCGACGTCGGTCTCAACTATCTCTCGCTCAATCGGGCGACGCGGACGCTCTCCGGCGGTGAAGCCCAGCGCATTGGGCTCGCAAACTCACTCGGCTCTCAGCTCGTGGATACCTTGTACGTGCTGGACGAGCCATCCATCGGGTTACACCCGCGCGACATGGGCCGATTGCTCGTCCTGCTCCGACGGCTGCGCGACGGTGGAAACACGGTGCTTGTGGTGGAGCACGATCCCGAAGCAGTGCGGGCGGCTGACTACATGATCGAACTCGGGCCTGGCAGCGGCGAGCAGGGCGGTCAGGTCGTCTTTGCCGGTCCGGCCAATCGGTTCGACGAAAGCCCTCTCACCGGACAGTACCTGAGCGGCGTACGCGAAATTCCTCTGCCGGCCGAGCGGCGGCGAGTGGGGCCGCGATGGATCACGCTGACTGGGGCACGTGAGCACAACCTGCGCGACGTCGACATCCGCATTCCCGTGGGCGCGATCACCGCCGTCACCGGCGTATCGGGATCGGGCAAGAGCACGCTGGTGCATGACGTGCTCTATCGCGCACTGGAGCTGCGGCTCAGTGGCGAGCACTCCGCCAAACAGCATCTTGGCGAGCGCGTGGGCGCATTTCGCGAACTCACTGGCTATGAAGCCATTGATGCCGTCGTGCTCATCGATCAGAGCCCCATTGGCAAGTCGCCGAGATCGAATCCGGTGACATACGTGAAGGCGTTCGACGAGATCCGGCGCATCTTCGCCGACAGCCCGCTCGCGCGGCAGCGCCGGTACGCCGCGGGCACATTCAGCTTCAACGTCGCCGGCGGCCGATGTGAGAACTGCGAGGGCGCCGGGTATCTCGAGGTCGAGATGGTCTTCATGGCCGACGTCTTCGTGCCGTGCGATCACTGCGGCGGCAAGCGCTTCAAGCCGGAAGTGCTCGAAGTGAAAGTTCATGGCCGGGATATCCACGAGGTGCTGCAGCTGACGGTCGATCAGGCCATCCGCTTCTTCCCTCGTGAAGAAAAGCTCGGGCAGGCCCTCTGGCAGCTCAATCAGGTGGGGCTGGGCTATCTCCGCCTGGGCCAGCCCGCAACGACCTTGTCAGGTGGCGAAGCGCAGCGTATCAAGATCGCCCGCGAGCTCGCGCTGGCCGGCCGGAAGAGCGGAAAGAAACTGTATATCATGGATGAGCCAACTACCGGGCTGCACCTGGAGGATATCCGGAAGCTGGCGCTGGTGCTCGAGCGATTGGTGGACAACGGTCACACGCTGGTACTTATCGAGCACAATCTGGATGTCATCAAGCTGGCCGACTGGGTCATCGACCTGGGCCCGGAAGCGGGAGCGGGAGGTGGGCTTGTCGTCGCCACCGGCCGGCCCGAGGATATCGCGGCGGTGGAAGGCTCTCATACGGGGGTGTGGCTACGCACCGTGCTGCCTGCCTGGCGCTCTGAGATCGCCACTCTGCGGAAGCGAACGCGGGAGAAAGCGTCCTGAGGGACGACGCGCGGGTTGATTCGAGGAGCGTGTGAGTCTAAATTTGGAGGCTGAACACCAGTATTCCCGAGTAGCTCAGGTGGTAGAGCAGGTGACTGTTAATCACCCTGTCGGGGGTTCGAGTCCCTCCTCGGGAGCTGAAGCACCGTAGTACCTCGATTGTGTCATCCGCAGGGGCGAGCATAGCGAGCGCCTGTTTGGATCTGTCAGCGTCTCATCCCGCAGGAGCAAGCGCAGCGAGCGCCAGTCGGGATCTGCTACCCTGTCATCCCTCAGGAGCAAGCGGATCGAGTGCCTGTCGGGATCTTCTGTGAGAGCATGATCGCCTGAATCGATAAGCGTTTCTCAACCGCTCTGCGCACCGCACGCGTCACGCACCATCCCGCTTACCTCACGTCGTGCGAAAGGGTGGGCAGTGCCGCTCCACAGAAGCGAAGTCGTCCGGGAAAACCGAGCAGACCCCGCGCACGAACCGTTCGCTCCTCACCTCCCGCCGCCGATGGAGCTGGCAATCCCTCGGCAAGCCACCGGCGGTGCAGCTCGATCCACTCGGCGCTCCCCGGCACATCCGTCAGCGCCAGAACACTCGAGTCGAGCAGCGCTTCGCGAAGGCGGTCGGTCCCGTTAAGGATTTCTCGGCCGTTGTGGCAGAACCCGGTAAGGGCTGCACTCGCGATCCACCAGCGGACCGCGGGCGACAACGTCGTGTCCGCCACCATCTGCAAGCCCGGCGGGCTGCGAGGATCAGCCATTAGCAGCCGCTGCCTGTCGAGTTCGAAGAACGCCATATCGGATTTGGCTTTCCTCAGACGGTCATCGAGCATGGCGCCGCGAGCTCCGTCTCCCGACTCCAGCACGGCGCCAGCGGTCCGCGCCACGGTGCGCGCGTCGCGCAGCATGTCGATCGCCGCTGCCTGCCAGCCAGGAAAAGGGGTGCGAAGCAGCTCAGTGCCCATCGCCATGTTCTCGATAATCCGCTGCCGGGCTGCAACCGTATCGCCGCCCTGAAGCGCGAGCAGGGCGGCACTGGCATTCACCGCCGCGATCTCGCGCAACGGCTCCTGGCGCCGCAACAACTCGCGTGGACGTTTGACGGGAAGCTTCCCGTTGTGCAGGTACCAGCCCGCCGCAAAAGGGGCAAACCGCGCCACGCGGCGCCACTCCATCACATCCGCACGAGCCGCGTCTCGCATTACACGTGACGCTTCGGCCTCGTTGAGCCGCATATGAGGCCGGGAGAGTATTCGCGCCAGCCGCACACTGGAAGGCGCCATGCGAAGCAGCGAATCTTCTCCCCGCGGAGTACGGCGGGGCGTCATCAGGAGCGTTCGCGCCGCGGTCGCTGCTTCGGCGGATGTCCCTGGGTCCGTGCGATGGGGCGGCAGCATTTGATCGAGTTCCTGCCACCGAAGTGGTCGCAACGAATCCACCCGGAATGACTGCAACCACATCGCAGCGGGCGCACGCGCACGCGCCGTGGCCACAATCGTAGGTAACGCGCTGAGGAACAGCGCCCCGACAATGCCCGTGGTGGTCATCACCAGCGCGATGAGGAGACCCGCGGTCGCGGCTGCGGGGATTCGCCCCGGCGGCGGGGCGGCCGGCAGCCGGACGGACTTCATCCAGCTGGACACCAGCTCCGGTCGCACGAGCGGCTGTTCCCCGCGTGTCGAGAATACCCGGTGGCGGAGCATCTTCGACCGGTGACGCGATTCCGGACGCTTGCAGATCATCAGGACCAGCAGTGCCAGCAACGGCGGCGCAATGACCGCCAGCGCCTCGCTGGGAGACAGCAAGTGCCCACTGCTAGGCGACGACCTGAGCGGCGACGTCAGAAACCACAGCAGAGGCGTCACCGCGCCGAGGAGGATGCCGGTGGCTCCACTGATCTGTTCGATCCAGCGAAGACGCACGAGCCCGCGACGCTCGCGACGGGAGAGCAACGCATAAATACCGGTGCCGTTCAACAGCGCCCCTGTCTCGCGGCGATAATCCCAACCCACCGCGAAGATCACCTTCCACGGGTATCCCGACCGCCGCGCCCACCGCACCCGATACGCCAGGTGCCAGGCACGCCCGATGGCGAACGGAATGCACGTGATCATGACGACCAGACACAGCGTGAGAAGGAAGCCCCAGAGCGGCGTCGCATCGACGGTGAGCCGCTCGGCTTCGACGCTTGTACCACCGAGCATGGCGCGCACCTTGGCGTTGGGCCACATGATCACGTTCCAGAATGCGGAGCTCTCGCCCTCGAACCAGCGCAGCGAGGCGATCACTGGCTGCAGCATCAGCAGCAGGAAGAACAGCAGCCCGGTGCCCTCGGCGACGGCCAATGTCTGTGACAGGCGCGCACCGAGCGCACGCAGCTGCCCCAGTCCCGGCGGCGGCCACTCGATATAGCTTCGAGCAACCGCAAACAGCAGCCGGGCAATCTCGTCGGCGCTCGGCCGATCCCGGGGATTTTTTCGCAGTGCCCGGTCCACGATCTCCGCAAGCTGGGGATGCAGCTCGGGGCGAATCGTGCGGATCGAGGGTGCGGGAAGATCACTGCCATGACTGGCCATGATCTCGATCGTTGACCGGCCGGTGAAGGGCAGCCGGCCAGTGAGCAGCTCGAAGGCCACGATGCCAAGACTGTAAATGTCGCTGGCCGTGGTCACGACCCCACCCGTTGCCTGCTCGGGACTCATGTACGCGGGCGTGCCGACGAACATGCCCGGCGTTGACAGTCGCGCGGTGTTGTTCCCGCGCCATGACGCCACCGTCGCGCTAATGCCGAAATCGACGACGAGCGCTCGCCCACTCTCCCGATCGAGCATGATGTTCGCGGGCTTGATGTCGCGATGCACCAACCCCCGCGCATGCGCCGATGACAGCGCCATCGCCACCTCGCCAACGATGCGACGCACCTTTGCCTCCGGCACGATCTCCCCAGGACGCACTTCCGCGCGCAACGTCGTGCCTTCGACGTACTGCATCAGAAAATACGGCGCCCTGAGCCGAGG
>JBKJRV010000339.1:0-6712 GCA_046593115.1 Gemmatimonadaceae bacterium | reverse complement strand
GGGCAAGCGGCGCGAGCGCACGGCGCAGTGCATCCGACTCGCCATTTCCTGCGATGCACAGAACGCAGCCTCCACCCGACGCACCGAGTGCCTTGGCTCCAATCGCACCGTTGGCGTAGGCGCGCTGGATGATTTCATCGATGAGGGGCGTGGGAATTCCAGGGTGGAGCGATCGCTGATGTTCCCAGTGCTCGCGAACCAGTGCGCCGAGATCGTCCACGGCGCCGCTTACCAGCGCCTTCGTCATGTCGAGTGCCAGCTCCTTCATGCGGTGGAGCGATCGCACGACCCGCGGCTCGCGCGCCCGGTAGGCGTCGAGGACGGCGGTGATGGTTTCGGCGGAGATCCGGGACTCGCCCGTGTAGTACACCAGGCAGCGTCGCTCGAGCTCGGCCTGCAGCTGCGGTGACAGCGGGATGCGCTGCACCTTCACCTGGCTGCCGAAGGTGAGTCCCAGAGCTCCGCCGACTGCCGCGGCGTAGTGATCCTGACGGCCGCCGGCGATGCCGAGGTCTTCCGCTTCGAGTGTCCGACTGCGCTCCGCGAGTTCGCCCGGACTGAGCGACTCGCCCCGCCAGAGCGAGAGTGCGCCGCAAAGTGCGACGCCGGCCGCCGACGAGCCTCCGAGTCCGGCGCCCTCCGGATAATCGCTCGCCAGGTTCACCGTCGCACCGGTGACACCGAACCGCGCCAGCGCAGCGATGACGAGCGGGCGCCCGGAGGATTCTTCGCGCGTCGCGGCGGTAGTCAACGTGGCGCTGGATGACGGTGTGGCAGGGGTAGTCACCGTAGCAGTCGCAGTCACCGTAGCAGTCGCAGTCACCGTAACAGTGGCATAGCGCGCGATCGCTATGTTGCAGACGTAGCCGCCCTGCTCGACGGGGTAGGGTGGGACGTCGGTCCATCCGCCGCCAAAATCGATGCGTACCGGCGCGCGGGCGATGACGGAAGTTGGCACGTCGGCAAGCTACCCCTTGATCGCCTTTCGGCCAGAGTTCAATTACTGAGATGACCGCCGTGCACACCGATGTCGCGAGCCCAACGCTCATCCTGTTGTCCAACCGCGAGCCGTACGAGCATGTCGCCGGCGCAGACGGAGTGGATGTGCGCCAGCCCGCCGGCGGCCTGGTGTCCGCCCTCGATCCCACGATGCGACGCACGCATGGGACGTGGGTGGCGTGGGGCTCCGGGTCCGCGGACCGTGAGGCGTGTGATGCACAGGATCGCGTGCAGGTGCCGCCGGATGATCCGTCGTACACTCTGCGGCGCGTCTGGCTGAGCGAGCACGACGTCGAGAGCTACTACCTGGGATTCGCCAACAGCGTTCTCTGGCCGCTGTGTCACATGCTCATCCAGCACTTCGAGTTTCGAGAGGAGTACTGGCAGCGGTATCGCGAGGTCAACCAGCGATTCGCGACGGCCGTTGCGGACGAGGCCGAGCGTGCGGAGGGCACCCCCGCGGTCTGGATACAGGACTTCCATTTCGCGCTGGTCGCCGAAATGGTGCGCGAGCGTTCACCGGCGCTGCTCATCCACCAGTTCTGGCACATCCCGTTTCCGCCGCCTGACATTTTTCGATTGCTCCCGGCCGAGGCGCAGGTTGCGCTGCTCCGCGGTCTGCTCGGCAACGACCTGCTGGAGTTTCACACCGATCGGTACGCGCAGAATTTTCTGGACTGTGTGCGACAGAACATTCCGGACGCGGAAGTCCATGGAGAACACACGCTGGTGCTGTACCAGGGACGCACGGTGCACGTGGGGACGTACCCCATCAGCATCGACGTCGCCCGGTACGAGGAGCTGGCGTCTACCGAGGACAGCTCTGCGCTGAGCGGCCGGCTTCGTGAGCGGTACGCCAGGGGAGGACGGCAGCTGGGTGTCAGCGTGGACCGCATCGATTACACCAAGGGAATTCCCGAGCGGCTGAACGCACTGGAGCTTCTCTGGGCGGAGACGCCGGCGCTGAGGGACCGGTTCACGATGTTGATCGTGGCGACACCATCGCGCAGCGATGTGCCCGCCTATGCCGCGCTGGAATCCGGGGTCGTAAGCAAGGTCGCGCAGATCAACGAGCGCTTCCGCACGGCGACGTGGACACCGATCGTGCTCATCGACCACAACGTCGGTGCAGAGCAGCTGGCGAGCGTGTATCGCGCCGCGGATTTCTGCATCGTGTCCTCGCTCCAGGATGGAATGAACCTGGTGGCCAAGGAGTTCATCGCCTGTCAGACGGATGAGCGCGGCGTTCTCATACTCAGTCGCTTCACGGGGGCCGCCGAGGAAATCGAGGGAGCGATCCTGATTAACCCGTTCGATGTCCAGGGCGTGAGCGAGGGTCTTCAGCAGGCGCTGGCGATGGCTCCAGCCCTTCGGCAGGACCGTATTCGGCAGATGCGGCTCAAGCTGCGCGAGTCCACGATCTTCGACTGGATGGGCGCCATCCTGTCGCGCGTCTCATCGCTGATGCCGCAGGAGGTCGCGACGACTCAGTGACCATTGCGCTACTGCCGATTGCGGCGGACGTCGAGCGTCGGCTGTCGGGAGTGCCGCTGTTACTGATGCTCGACATCGACGGGACGCTCGCTCCGCTGGCTCCGACGCCGGATCGCGCGGTGGTACCGCCGGCGACTGAACGATTGCTCGACCAGCTCGCGGCGCTACCTGACAGCCACATCGCTCTGGTGACTGGCCGGTCGGCCGCTGATGCACGTCGCATGGTGGCGACTCGCGACCTGTGGATCATCGGCAACCATGGCGTGGAGCTTCGCTCACCGGGCGGCGAGACGACTGTCGATGAGGAAGCCATGCAATTTCGCGAAACCATGGCTGTCGCGATCGCCGAGATTCAACAGGTGCTATCGCGATTTCCCGGAGTGTTCTTCGAGGACAAGCGATGGACGGCCAGCCTGCATTACCGGCTTGCCGATCCCGCCCTCGCGCCAGCGCTCGGCAACCTGTTCGCCGAGGTGGTGGCGCGGCATGGCCTCTACATGAGCGAGGGGAAGAAGGTGTTCGAGATGAAGCCGCCGGTGAAGGTGAACAAGGGGACGGCGGTGCTGGCGCTCGCCCGGAAGCTCGTCGGGAGCGCCACGTCGTCGGGATCGCCAACGATGATTTTCGCGGGCGATGACATCACCGACGAGGACGCATTCAAGGAATTGCGTGGCCATGCGCCGAGCGCGGTGACCATTCGGGTGACCGAGGATGGCCGGATGGCCACGGACGCCGAGTTCCGCGTACGGAACCCGGACGACCTGAGGATTTTTCTGGAGTGGCTGGTGGCGGCGCGCGCCGCCTGACTAACGCTTCTTTGCGCCCTTGGCTGCCGGCTTGACGCTTTTGCGCGATGCCGACTTGGGTGCGGGCTTTGCTGCCGGTCTGGCCGCCGGTTTGGACGCCGGTCTGGACGCCGGCTTGGCTGCAGCCTTGGGCGCTGGACGCGCTGAGGATTTGGCGACAGGCTTGACTGGCGCCGACGGCTTTGCGGCCGCGGGCTTCGGGGCCGGTGCGGAAGCTTTTGGTGTTGCCTGGAAGGCGGGTCGAGGGGCGAGGGCAGGTGGTGCGGCGACAGGACGAGCTGCGGGCGCGGGCGCGGGGAGGGGCCGAGGAGGGCCACCGGGCTTCCGCTTGCCCTGGAACGCTTCGGCTTCGCGGATGAGCTTATCGGCTTCTTCCTGCGTCATCTGGCCGCGTCGGACCATGTACTGGACCAGATCCCGGGTACTTTCGATGGCGAATCCGGCTATGCCTGCGGCGGCGTTGACGACGTCCTTCATGGCCGCGGCCATCTTGCTGCCGGCTTCCTGACTGATCTCCTGCGCCTTGGCCGCCATTTCGGCGACGGTGTCACGGACATCCTGACCGCGGTGACCGGGACCTCGTCGAATGGGCGGGGTAACGGCGGCCGGCGGAACCGGCGGTTTGACTTCTGGTGTGGCGGTCGGCTTATCGACCATCTGATGTATACTCCAAGGAGCTTGTTGGCGTGAAAGGGTGTTTTTTACGGGCCGAGGATGCATTGCTGGACACCAGCCCGGTAGAACGGGTGCAAGTATATGCAGATTCTGTATCTACGCAAGGCGTAAGAGAAACCGCGTTAGAGGGCGCCCAGTAACGAGATTAGTCAGCATTTACGCGACATTAAACAGACACTATTATATCAGTATAACAACATAATGCTCAAGAATGTCAAAGTTCTCGATTTATCACGCGTGCTCGCTGGGCCCCTTTGCACCATGATTCTGGGAGACATGGGGGCCCAAGTCATTAAGGTAGAGCGGCCTGAAGGAGGTGATGACACCCGTGGCTGGGGCCCCCCGTTCGCCGAAAATGGCCTCAGTGCCTACTTCCTGAGCGTCAATCGCAACAAGAAAAGCGTCGCCGCCGACCTGAGCTCGGCAACCGGTGTCGAGCTCGTACGGCGCCTGCTTCGCGGCGCCGATGTCGTCATCGACAACTTCCGGCCCGGCACCCTCGAACGATTCGGGATCGCCAGGGAGATCCTTGCCCATCCGCGACTGATCTGGTGCACGATCACGGGTTTCGGCGAGAATTCTGCCCGTCCCGGTTACGACTTTGTCGTGCAGGCCGAGTCGGGGTGGATGGCCATCACTGGCGAGCCCGGGGGGCAGCCGATGAAATCCGGCGTGGCGCTCGCGGACATTATCGCCGGCAAGGATGCCGCGATCGCCATCCTTGGTGCTCTCGTCGCACGCGGGCAGGACGGCGCAGGGAGGCGGTTCTCGGTCTCGCTGATCGACAGCGCCCGCGCTGCGCTGATTAACGTCGCCCAGAGCGCGCTCGTGACCGGGCGCGAATCACGCCGGTGGGGAAACGCGCATCCGAACCTGGTACCCTATCAAGCGTTCGAAGCGGCCGATCGTCCCATGGTGGTAGCTGTCGGGAGCGATGCACAGTGGGTGGCCTGTGCCACGGCACTTGGCCTGACGTCGCTCGCCGCCGATGCGCGGTACGCGACGAACGCCGGCAGGCTCGAGCATCGCGTGTCGCTCGTCGAGACCCTTGCCCTCACGCTCCGCTCGGCGCCAGCAGCCGAATGGCTCGCCGTGCTCGACAGGGCGGGCGTTCCGTGTGGCGTCGTGAAGACCGTACTGGAGTCGCTTCGGGATACCGATGCCTCGGCGATCACGGGAGTGTCCCCAAGTGTACCGGGGAGCGTCCGGTTACCGCCGCCCGCGCTCGATGAGCAAGGCGACGAGATTCGCAGTCGCGGGTGGGGGGTCTTCGACTGATTTATGGACCTCTGAAACTCCGGGTGGCGAGGGTCGCACCCAAATCATATACTAGTGGACCTTGCGCGCCCTCCGGGTTGAGGGCGTCAACATATTGCCTGCTCGAATTCTCACGGAGCTTCTATGACCCGCAGTCGGGTGCTTGCCGTCCTTGGCGCGACGGTCTTTGTCGTCGCCGCGTGCGAAGATGATTCTGTCAACAGGCTGGGTCCCACTGGACGCGGGTCGTTCGACCGGTACGTCTCCATGGGCACGAGCGTCAGCATGGGTGTGCGTAACGGCTTCAACGCCATTACGGCCGAGACGCAGGTGGGAGCGTGGCCGTCGCTGTTGGCACGGCAGGCAGGGGCGAGCAATTACCGATTGCCCCTCGTTCGTCCCGGCGGCTGTCTCTCGCCGAACGTCGCGCCGTTGTCGCTCGGTATCAATCTCGCTGGCCGTCCGCAGGCGAGTCCGCTCCAGCCCGACACCATCTGCGCAGGTGGTGTAGCCGGCATCGTGCTGCCCACGAACAACGTCGCGATCACTGGTCACAAGGTGCTCGACGCGTTGACGCAGACGCCCGAGTCCGCAGCGATCAACCGCACCGATCTTCCGCGTCGCAAGATCCTGCCGCTGGTATTGCTGCCAAAGCAGACGCAGGTGACGGCGATGCTGTCACAGCGGCCGACGTTTGTGTCTGTGGAATTTGGCGCAAACGACGTGCTTGGCGTCGTCAGTGGCGTCGTCATTCCGGGCGCGACGATCACGCCGGAAGTCGATTTCATTGCGACCTACACCAAGGTCATCGACAGCGTCAAGAAGACGGGTGCAAAGGCCGTGTTGATTGGACTTCCGAGCGCGATTGAGTCGGCGGCGGCGCTGCGGACGGGGGCGGAGCTTCACGCGGATAGCCTTACCTTTGCGCTGGGATTCAGGGTCACGATTGCCAGCGACTGCAAAACGACCAATGCGGCCAACTACATCTTCGTCCCCGCGAGAGTGTTTCTGGCCATCGGAACGGCGCGGGCTCTCGGCAGCGCTACCCTGAGCTGTGCCAACGCGGGGCCAACCACTCCGGATGGGGTGCTGAGTCCGGCAGACATTGCCGTTGTGAACGCGACGATCGTCGCATACAACACGGCCATCCAGTCGCTGGCCACGGCGAACGGCTATGCCTACGCTACGCTGGACGCCTGGTTCCTGAACCCGAAGCCCACGTTCAGCGTGTCGCAGCTTCTGACCAGTACGACCCCGTATGGAAAGTTCTTCGGGCTCGATGGCGTGCATCCCACGCAGGCGGGTCAGATCGAGATCGCGAATTCAGCCATCAGCGCGATCAACGCCCGCTACCGATTCGAAATTCCCGCGCTTCCGACGCAGAGGTAGGCGACCAGTCGCATCGGTCGCCCCGGCCCATGCCGGGGTTTCTGGAGCAGGAGGGGCGAGGCGGATGCTTCGCCCCTTCGTGCATCGGCGAC
>JBKJRV010000197.1:0-5190 GCA_046593115.1 Gemmatimonadaceae bacterium | reverse complement strand
GCAACGATCTGTTCGGGAACGCGATGCGCGCAAGCCAGTTTCAGTACGCCGACATGGTGAGCCGGCTCGGCAAGCCCGTCGATCGCACGCGTTGGGGCATGACGCCCCAGACGGTGAACGCGTACTACAACGCCTCGGGAAACGAGATCGTCTTTCCCGCCGCGATTCTGCAGCCTCCGTTTTTCGATGTGAACGCCGACGATGCCGTGAACTATGGAGGGATCGGTGCCGTGATCGGTCACGAGATCGGTCATGGGTTCGACGATCAGGGTCGGAAGTCCGATGGGGAAGGGAACCTGCGCGACTGGTGGACCGCGGCCGATGCGAGCGCGTTCGACGAGCGCGCGGCGAAGCTGGGCACTCAGTACGCGGTGATCTCCCCACTCGAAGGCATGACTATCAATCCTCGCCTCACCATGGGCGAAAACATTGGTGACCTGAGCGGTCTCGCGCAGGCGTATCGGGCGTATCACATTTCCCTGAACGGGAAAGAGGCTCCGGTGATCGACGGCTTTACCGGCGACCAGCGCTTTTTCATGGGCTTCGCGCAGATCTGGCGGACGAAGACGCGTGACGAGGCGTTGCGACGCGACCTCCTTTCCGATTCGCACTCGCCGGGCATGGCACGCGCCTTTGTGCCCCTGGTGAACAACGACGCGTTCCAGCGCGCGTTCGATGTGAAGCCCGGCGACCGGATGTATAAGGCGCCGGAGGAGAGGGTAAGGATTTGGTAGACACTGATTGCGTATTGCGTATTGCGTAAACGACCCGGGGGATGACTCCGTCGCGCGGAACTGGGGAGCGGTACTTTGTTAAACTGTTCGTACGCAATACGTAGTACGTAATGCGCAATAGTTTCCGGAGCCATTCATGTGTAGAAACATCAAGACGCTCGCCAACTTCGAGCCGCCGGCGACGGATGACGAGATGCGGGCCTCGGCGCTCCAGTTCGTCCGCAAACTGAGCGGCACCAACAGTCCATCGCGGGCCAACGAAGCCGCGTTCAACTCGGCGGTCGAGGAAGTCACGCAGGCAGCTGAACGGCTCATACAGTCATTGAAGACATCAGCGGAGCCGCGCAACCGCGAGGACGAGGCGCGCAAGGCGCGGGAGCGGTCGCTCAAGCGATTCGCTTGACCGCATCTCCGTCCGTGCCGACCTCCGACACGGACGCACCTCACGTCGCCTCGACCTCGCAGCGGGCCGCCATCGAAGCGGACGCCGGTCCCATGCTCGTGCTTGCGGGACCTGGTGCCGGCAAGACGTTCTGTCTCATCGAGCGGATTCGCTTTCTCATCGAGCAGAAAGGGTTCGATCCCGCCAGAATCTGCGCGTTCACCTTCACCAACCGCGCGGCCGAAGAGATCTCGGTGCGGCTCGTAGAGCAGCTGGGAGTACGCGCTGAGCGCGTGAAGCGCGGGACCATCCACGCGTTCTGCGCCGACCTGCTGCGGGAGTTTGGGGCGGAGGTGGGATTGAGCCGCGGATTCGGTATCGCGGACGAGGAGTATCAGCTGGAAGTGCTGCGGCGAATCGAAGGACCGCGCCGGTGGCACAGGTCGCTTCTCACCAGATTCTGCGCGCACCGTTTTCGGGGCATCGCGTTCGAGCATCCCGGCGACGCGCTGCTCTTCGAGAAGTACGAACGATTTCTCGATTCGCAGAACGTGGTTGATTTCGATTCTCTGGTGCTCAGAGCCGCCGAGCTGCTCGAGCACGCCCCTTCGGCAGCCGCGATACGCGCACGGTGGGACGTCATCCTCGTGGATGAGTTCCAGGATCTGAATCCCTCGCAGTACCGGGTGATTCACGAGTTGGCGCGCGACCATCGGCATGTGTTCGCCGTGGGTGATGATGAGCAATCGGTCTACTCATGGGCCGGTGCCGATCCCAGGGTATTCACGAGCTTTTTCAACGAATTCGGACTCTCGAGGACCATCAGTCTGGAAGAGAACCGCCGCTGTCCCCGCAACGTCTTCGCGGCCGCGCGCCAACTGGTGACGATCAACACGCCGATTTTCAAACGCGTCGCACCGACGGCAAACCGGGAGTCGAGCTTTCCCGTAGCGGCCGTGGCGTTTGCCACCGACGACGCCGAAGCCGCCTGGATCATGGAAGACATTGCGAGCGATCGAACGACGTACGGCCACGAGTGGGGCGAGGTCGCGTTGCTCTATCGCACGCATGAAGTCGGTTATCGCCTGGAAACAGCGCTGATCGGGGCGGGCATTCCCTGTCGGCTGGCCCAGGGTCGCGCGCTATCGGAAGATCCAACGGTGGGGTATGTCCTTGCCGCACTTCGTGTGATCGCCTTTCCCACCGATATTGTGCATCGCGACGCGTTCTTCGCGGTGATTCTGCCGAAGGCGCTGTTCGACGAGGCGCGTGCGGAGGCGGAGGGCAGCGGCCGGGAGTTATCCCTGTACCTGCATCGCATGGCGAAGCGGCTGACAAAGGCGAGCGAGAGCGGCCGACAACTGTTCCGTGCGCTTTCCGTGTGGCGGAATCTCAGAACCATCGGTGCGCGCCACGCCTCGCTCGGCGCGCTGATCGAGGACCTGCTGTCCCAGCGGGTGGGCAAGCAGCGGTCGGCACTGGAGGAGCATCACACGGAGCTAAGCGACCCGGCGTCGAACGCCGAGGTCGTAGCGCTGGCCGAGCGCTTGCGCGCTGCGCGCGTGCGAGACCGGGCCGTCTGGCTGCCGAGGCTTGGCGGGGTGGAAGTGGCGCTCAAGGGAATGCTGCTCGCGCTCACCTTTCGAGCCGTGGAAGTGGGCGGCGCAGCGTCGACTGATGCGCTGATCATCCGCCCCGACGACGTCCCGTCGCTCGGCCTCGCGCTCGGCCTGTTCAAGGCGGCGCAGCTCATGGAGAGCGGCGACTCCGCCACCGCATTTCGCGATTTTACTTCTATTGATATCGAGACGACCGATGTCAGCGTCACCACGTCGGAAATCGTCGAGATAGCGGCAGTGCGGGTTCGCGATGGCAGGATCGCGGAAAGGTACACGGCACTCGTGAAGCCTCGGCTTCCGATTGCACCGGGTGCCGCGCGCGTGCATGGCATTTCGGAGGCCGACGTTCAGGATGCGCCGGGGTTCGAGCAGATATGGCCCGTATTTCGTGCCTTCTGCGGCAATGATATCGTGGTGGCGCACAACGGGTACGAGTTCGACTTTCGGATACTGAATCGCATGGTGATGGCTCAGGGAGGGCGATTCGACCTCCGTCTGTACGATACGCTGCCACTGGCGCGCGACCTGTATCCCACCAGCCGCAAGCTGTCGGATCTGGCGCACTCCTTCGGCATCGACACGGGGAAAGCCCATCGCGCGCTGGACGACGCGAACGCGCTGGCCCAGGTGTTCGTGAAAATGGACGAAGCAAAACTGGCTCGCTCGCGCAAGACGGCGCTGATCAATCTGCTCGGCCAGTTGGGCGTCGCGCTGGCGGTGAGCGACCCCGCCACGCTGAGTGCAGAGGGCCAGCTGTTTCTGAAGATCGCGCGGATGTTCGCACTTGGTCGCTACAGCGGCGCGCTGGAGTTCTACGAGAGCGCGGCGGTTGACGACGAATCCATTCCGTCGGTCGATGAGGTGATCGCGCGGCTGGGCGGCCCCAAGCTGATGATGGCCATCCGCGCTGAGAAGTCGGCGGACGATCGATATCCCACGGCCATGCTGCGGATGCGTCGACTTATTCAGCAGATGGACGAGAAGCCGCTGAGCGAACAGCTGGTGGACTTCCTTGCGCGTGCCGTGCTGTCGAAGTGGGATGGCGCGGAGGCGGAAACGGGGCGCGTCAACCTGTTGACGCTGCATTCGACCAAGGGTCTGGAGTTCTCGCGGGTGTACGTGGTGGGTGTGGAGGACGCGCAGCTGCCTGGCGGGACGCCTACCAAGGCTTTGACGCCCGAGGAGATCGAAGAATCTCGGCGGTTGTTGTACGTGGGCATGACGCGAACCAAGGATCGCCTGGTGCTCACCACGGCCGCCATGAGGCGGGACAAACCGTCGGGCGGGCATCGGTTTCTGGATGAGATGTCGCTGGTGCCACATCCGCCCGCATGACGACCCAGTGGAAGGTGGCTGTTGGCAATGACATCACGTCCGCGGTGTTTGAGCCCTCGACGACGGTGGCCGACGCGCCGGTATTCATCTTTGCCCATGGTGCCGGCGGCCACATGTCGGATCGCGGGATGCTGGCACTCTCAGCCGTGTTGCGCGCGCGGGGGTTGCATGTCGTGCGCTTCAACTTCCTCTACAAGGAGAAGGGCTCCGGTCGACCCGATCCGATGCCCCGTCTCACGACGACCACCGCGGCGGTCGTGGCCCGAGTGCGCGAGGAGCTGTCGCCGAACACGCTGATCATTGGTGGGCGGTCGATGGGCGGGCGGGCGGCGTCGATGATGGCGGCCGAGGGGTTCGAGTGCGACGGTCTACTGCTGTATGCCTATCCTCTGCATCCGGACGGCAATCGCGAGAAGCTGCGTGATGCCCACCTGCCGAGCATCCGCGTTCCGGTGCTGTGCTTTAACGGCACGCGCGACGGTTTGTGTCATCGGGATCTGATGGAGGCGGCGTTGAAGACGGTGACCACCGACTGGACGATGCACTGGGTTGAGGGAGCGGATCACAGCTTTCACGTGCTCAAGTCGTCGGGACGGAATGACGGCCAGGTGCTAGAGGAGATTGGCGACGCGACTCAGTCGTGGGTTGAAAACGTCGCGTCTGGAAAAGACTCTCGGGCCGGCTCCTGAGACGAAGGGGGACACGAATGCTCCGGATGATTCGAATGAGCCGGATTGACTCGTGTTACGTCACCGACAATGCGCCAGAACGCCGGTTTAGGGCCGAAGTGGAACAGCAGGCCAACATGGAGATTCGTGGCCCTCAAGTAGTTGTAAATCTGGCGAGAAGCCGAGTTGTGGATTGTCGGCGTCGCCTTCAGTTCAACAATCACTCGCTCGTCCACAATCATGTCGAGGCGTTGCGTTACCAGTGCCGCGCCTTTGTACATGATCCGAACGGACGCTTCTCGCGCTACCGCATGCCCGCGTGCTCTGAGTTCGCGTTCCAGAGCAGCGGAGTAAACATGCTCGAGGAAGCCGTAACCAAGGGCGTTGTACGCCTGATAGAACGCGCCGATGATGGAGTTAGTGAGCTGTTGCTCAACGAGACGGCGTTCAGA
>JBKJRV010000191.1:0-4151 GCA_046593115.1 Gemmatimonadaceae bacterium | reverse complement strand
AACACGATATAGTGGTCCGCGATGCCGGCATTCGAGATCCATGTTTTCTCGCCGTCGATGATCCAGTCATCGCCCTTGCTGCGCGCTGTCGTGCGCATCGCCCCGATATCGGAGCCGGCATCGCGCTCGGAGATCGCGAATGCGGCGATGCTCCGACCGTCGCGAACTCCGGGAAGATAGAGATCCTTGAGCCGGTCGGAGCCGTGGTAGGTGATGGGGGCGCTTCCCAGTCCCTGCATCGCAAAGGCGAAGTCGGCGAGTCCCGAGTGAAACGCAAGCGTTTCACGCGCAAGACAGAGGGAGCGGACGTCGAGTGCTGCTCGTGCGCCACCGTAGGCAGACGGCACCACGTGACGCAGCCAACCCGCTGCGCCGAGCAATGCGACGAGCCGCCTTGTCTCAGTTGCGGAGGCAGCCGGTGTACCATCGGACGCCTGCGATTTATCCCGACTAACAGCGGAGAGCGCCCGGCCACCACTGGAATTCTCCCGGTCGAGCGCTGGCCGCGCTTGCACAACGGGAGATGTCCCGGGCCGACCCGACGTCTCCGCGCCACCGGCGCTTCCATGACTGATGCCTGAGCTCAGTGAAAGCCGTAACGCCCTGCTTTCCGTCTCACGCAATTGCCCAGCAGCCCACTGCCGCAGTTCCTCACCAAACCGCCGATGCTCGGCGTCGAAAAATGGCCACGCGAGGTCAGTCGTCATTGGCTCAGTTGCCTTCGAACATCGGCTGCTGCTTTGTGACGAATGCGCGATACGCACGCGCAAAATCCTCCGTCTCCATGCACACCGCCTGCGCTTCCGCTTCCGCCGCGATGGCATCCTCGATGCTCATCGACCACTCCCGGTGCAAACTGCGCTTCGTGACCGCGTGAGCGAAGCTTGGTCCGCTCGCGATGGATGCAGCCAGCTCCATGGTCTCCATTTCGAGCCGCTCCGGATCGACGACCCGATTGAAGAATCCCCATTGCCTTGCTTCGTCAACGCTCATGGCCCGACCGGTGTAGAGCAGCTCAGCCGCTCGCCCGTGCCCAATGATGCGCGGCAGCAAGGCGCACGCGCCCATGTCCGCACCCGACAACCCCACGCGCACGAACAGGAACGCCACCTTGCTGCGCGTCGTCCCGAACCGGATATCGCTAGCCAT
Organism: Gemmatimonadaceae bacterium; assembly: GCA_046593115.1. Classification (GTDB taxonomy): domain Bacteria; phylum Gemmatimonadota; class Gemmatimonadetes; order Gemmatimonadales; family Gemmatimonadaceae; genus JBKJRV01. The sequence goes on along the minus strand of JBKJRV010000191.1, from coordinate 3,002 downwards.
GGCGAGAATGGCTCCGGCGCCGGCGCAGACGCCATCGACGGCAGCGATGATCGGTTGCGGGCAATGTCGCATGGCCAGCACCAGATCTCCCGTCATCTGGGTGAACTCGCGAAGGTTATCGCCGCGCTTCTGCTGACGCATCTCGACCAGCGGGCCGATAATGCTGTGAACGTCGCCCCCGGAGCAGAAATTGCCGCCCTCCCCAGTGATGACGACCACCTTTACGTCATCCACCCCCGCGAGATCGCGGAAGGTATCGCGGAGCTCCGCGTACGATTCGAAGGTGAGAGGATTCTTCCGCTCGGGCCGATTAAGCGTGATGGTCGCGACCCCGTTCGCGAGCTTCCACCCGAATGTGCTCTTCTGCCAATCCCCTGCGTGCGTGATCATGCGGATGCCCATTGGCGCGACACCGTTAGCCTTCTCGAGCTATTGCAGCCGTTCTTACGCAATACGCAGTACGCAATACGCAATACTTTCATCTGACATCTCCCCCAGCGACTACGATAGCCTGGCCACTTACCGATCGCGCTGCCGGTGAGCAGAGCCAGGCAACCACAGTCGCGATTTCTTCAGGCTCGATCAAGGTGCCGCGCGGATTGCTCTTCGCAATGAGCGCCCTTGCTTGTTCCGCATTGCGTCCCGCCGCCACGAGGTTGTCCACCGCTGCCGTCGCCATCCCGGTATTGGTGTAGCCCGGACACACCGCATTCACGGTGGTTCCGCTCTTTGCAACTTCGGCCGCGAGCGATCGGGTGAGCCCGAGCAAACCGTGTTTTGCCGCGGTATAGGCCGTCAGACGGGCATACCCCTTCAGCGCCGAAGTGGACGCGATGTTGACGATGCGTCCGTCGCCGTGTTCGAGCATGTCGCGTATCGCTTCGCGGCAACACAGGAAGGCGCCAGTGAGGTTGACGGCGATGAGTTGCTCCCACAGATCGAGCGAGGTGTCCTGCAGTGCGGCACTCTCCGCCTGCCCCGCGTTGTTCACGAGGATGGCGATGGATCCGAATCGGCTGCGCGCACCAGCAAATGCTTCCGTCACCGATTCCTCATCGGTCACATCGCAGGTGAACGCCGAGACGTCGCCACCGGCGGTGCAGTGTACACGCTCGACCTCCCCCTCCACCGCCACCAGGTGACGTCCAAGCATGGAGACGCAAGCGCCGCGACGTCCGAGCTCCAGCGCGATCTCGGCCCCGATCCCGCGCCCTCCCCCGGTGACCACCGCGTGCAGGCCGTTCAGGCGTGTCGCGTCCGTGACAACCTCCGTAGCCGCTGCACCGCTCATGTCGCACCCGCAGAAAGTTCAGCCGCCCGCGCCAGTTGGCGCTCCAACTGCTGACGGCCAGTGAAGTACTGCACGGGCCACGCCTGCGGTTCAACGCGCAGCATTGCTGCCGCATGCAGCGTCCAGTGTGGATCGGACAGGTGCGGACGAGCGAGAGCGCAGAGATCCGCGCGGCCGGCGGCAATAATCGCATTGATCTGGTCGGCTTCCGTGATGTTGCCCACCGCAATGGTGGGCAGACCGCACTCGTTCCGAATGCGATCGCTGTACGGCGTCTGCCACATCCGGCCGTAGACCGGCTTCGCCTCGATGGACGTCTGACCCGTGGAGACGTGAATGATGTCCGCGCCGGCACGTCCAAAGGCTCGGCCAATCTCCACTGATTCGTCGCCGGTAATGCCGCCGTTCACCCAGTCGGTCGCAGAAATGCGGACGGACATTGGGACATTCACCGGAACGATGGCGCGCATTGCCGCAAACACTTCCAGCGGAAAGCGCAGGCGGTTCTCCAGCGATCCACCGTAGTCATCCAACCGCCGATTGCTCAGTGGGGTGATGAAGCTCGACAACAGGTAGCCATACGCGCAGTGCAGCTCGAACATGTCGAAACCCGCGCGCACTCCCATTTCCGTCGCGCGTTCGAAGTCTTCGCGCACCGCACACATGTTGGCGCAGGTCATCTCGCGCGGCAGGTGCATCTGCGGCGCGTGGCGCACGGCCGACGGCGCCACAACTTCCCAATTGTTCGTCTCGAGCGGCAGGTCGTCGCCTTCCCACGGAACGCGCACCGACCCTTTCCGGCCCGCGTGTCCGAGCTGCAGGCAGATCCGCGCCGCGCTACGACGATGCACGAACTCCACGATACGGGTCCAGGCGTCTATGTGCGCCGTGGTATACATGCCCGCGCATCCCGGCGTAATGCGCGCCTCGGGCGACGGACACACCATCTCCGTGAACACGAGACCTGCGCCTCCGAGCGCTCGCGCGCCCAGGTGCACGAGATGGAAATCGCCGGGCGTGCCATCGTCGGCGCTGTACATGTCCATTGGCGCGACAACCACCCGGTTCGCGACGGTGAGGCCGCGCAGTGTGAACGGTGTGAACATGGGTGGCACCGGCTCTCCGCCGGCGCCCTCGCTGGCCTGGCTCGCAAACCAGCGCTCGACGGCTCCCAGGTACGCGCCATCGCGAAGTCTCAGGTTCTCGTGGTTGACCCGCTGGCTTCGCGTGAGCAGGCTATAGGCGAATTGCGGCGGCTTGAGCCTCATGTAGCGCTTCACATTCTCGAACCACTCCATCGAATTGCGCGCGGCACTCTGGAGCCGCAGCGCTTCGGTCATGCGCGCCTGCTGATAGCGCTCGAGTGCGACCGGAATCGCCGCGGATTCCGAAAGCGCCTGCGCCAGGACAATGGCATCCTCCATCGCGAGCTTGGTTCCGGAGCCGATGGAGAAGTGCGCGGTGTGAGCCGCATCGCCAACGAGGACCACCGGGGAGCGCAGCGACGTCGACTCCGCCCACCATCGCTCATTGCGAACCCGGACGAAACTCGTCCACGGGGCTGCCTTCATGTGCGCCGCGTTGCTCAGGAGGCGATGTCCGTCCAGCCAGGGCGCGAATATTCGCTCGCACCACGCAATGGCGGCGACCTGGTCCATGCCATCCAGTCCCGCGGCGCGCCACGACGCGTCGTCGCACTCCACAATGAACG
>JBKJRV010000116.1:0-3636 GCA_046593115.1 Gemmatimonadaceae bacterium | reverse complement strand
CGTGAGCGTTGAAGGCATCGAGGATGGCCTTCGGAGTCTCATCTGGAATGCGCTGTTGCACGGTCAATTTCCTCGCGGGCTAGTAGCGCTCGGGAACGAAGCGCTGCTTCGATTTCCTCGGACGCTTGTAGCCGATGTCGCCCTGCCGCTTCGGTACCTTGATCTTCACCGGCGTCATGTCTTCATAGGGAACCTGCCGCAGCAAGTGCGCGATGCAGTTGAGGCGCGCCTTCTTCTTGTTGTCGGCCTCGACGACGTACCAGGGCGTGCGCTTCTTGTCCGTCGCGGCAAACATCACGTCCTTGGCTCTGGAGTACTCGCTCCAGTGCTTGCGTGACTTCAGGTCCATGGGACTCAGCTTCCAGCGCTTGGTGGGGTTGCGAATGCGCTCCTGGAATCGCTTCTCCTGCTCATCATCGCTGACGGAGAACCAGTATTTCACGAGGTGCATGCCGGATCGCACCAGCATCCCCTCGAAGAGCGGACAGGCGCGCAGGAACTCCTGGTACTCCTCCTCGGTGCAGAACCCCATCACGTACTCCACGCCCGCGCGGTTGTACCAGCTGCGGTCGAAGAGCACGATCTCGCCTTTTCCAGGGAGATGCGGCACGTAGCGCTGGAAGTACCACTGGCCGCGTTCCTTGTCGGTTGGCGTGCCGAGCGCGGCAATCCGGCATACTCTCGGGTTGAGACTGTCGGCGATGCGCTTGATGACGCCTCCCTTCCCCGCGGCATCGCGGCCTTCGAAGACGACGGCGACCCGGAGCCCTTTGAGACGCACCCATTCCTGGAGCTTGATGAGCTCCACCTGCAGGTGCGCGAGTTCCTCGGTGTACTTGTACTTGCTGGGTGGCTTGCGCCGCTTGGGACGCCCGCGCAGGCGCCAGTAGTGTTCGATCGACGCTCCCTCCTTTGCGTCGGCGAGCACTTCGTTGCCGTCAGTCTTCCTTCGATTCCGAGTCTTTTTCTTGCCGGCCATCTCTCCCCCGCCACGACACGTTAACCCGTCAACACCCCCTGCTTCAACAATATGGTCAGCAAAGCTCGGTCCGCGCGCCGACGAGACGTCGCAGCCAGCTCATCGCGAACGCATCCTCGCCAACTCGGCTTCGGAAGCGATGAATCCGAATGCCGGCCAGCCGCGCGACTTGATGGCCCTCGTGAACTGCGCGCGAGCGCGCGTCGTATCGCCCTTCACCATGTACCAGTTCCCCAGTCCGAAGCTCAGCGTTGCTACATCGACATCGCTCGTGTCCGACGGCGTGAACAGCGCCTCGGGTTGGAGCTCGCCTCGATACAGTTTGAGCCGCTTCGAGTAGGCGTTCGTCGTCGGCAGCGAGTCGAGACGGCGCGTAAGCATCGCCTCGGCCTCGGACGCGCGGCCTGCGCGCTGAAGCGACATCCATAGCCAGTCCACGGATCCGGCGAGCTCGCCGGCATCTGGTGCGCGCGGCTGCGCGCGGGCAAAGGCATCGGCGGCAGCGTTGAAGTCTCCGCGCACGAAGCGCAGAACCCCCAGGTGATAGAGAATTCCGTAATTGGTGCTGTCGAGACCATAGCCGCGCGTGAGATCGGCCATCGCGCCGTCGAAATCGCGGATCGAGATGCGCCGGTGTCCGCGCCACCGATACAGCATCGGAGCGTTCGGTGCGACCGCCAATGCGCGCGTGAAGGTCTGGACGGCCTCGCGCATCTGGCGCGCGCCTGATTGCGCTACGCCGAGCCGGATGAAGAGGTCAGTGTTGCGCGGATCGGCGGCCAATGCGCCTTCGGCTCGCGCGATGGGTCCGGTGTCGACATTTGCCCGGTAGGTGACGCGCGCCGGCGACCGATATTGCACGGACTGACCCAGAGCTGCGGCGGCGGACGTGACGGCGAGACCGATGACGAGCAGGGACTGAAATATCATGGACGTGCTCCTGATGAGGTGGCCGGCCGGACGCTACCCGGTCGGCTGCGACTGAAGTGCCTTTCTGGCCGATGAATACCCCGTGGTTTCTACCGACGTCGAGATGACACCAACCACCGTACCTGTCGTGTCACGCATCGGCTGATAGGTGACATCGAAGACTCCCGTATGCATCACGCCGTTTCCTTCACGGTCGAATGTCACGCCGAGGTCGGCCAGCGTAATCCGCTCGCCGTTCCGATACACCCCGTCCATTATCTCGAAGAGTGCGTCATCCACTTCCGGAAGCGCATTGCGCATGGTCAGGCCTTCGAGGTCGCGTCCGCCCACGATCGCCCTTGAGCTGTTGTTCATGAGCTCGATGCGGTGCTCCGGGCCGCGGGTAATCGTGATCGCCACCGGGGCATCCATCAGGATGCGGCGCAACGACTCCCTGACAGCGTCGCTCTGCATCGCACGCTCACGATCGGTGACATCCTTGAAGAAGACGTAGATCTCGTCGGGTCCGGCGGGCACCGCGGTAACCTGGAACCAGTTGTACAGAGGGGGAGAAAACATCTCGAACCGCCGCTGCGCGCCCGTCGCAAGGACCTGGCGTATTTCTCGCTCGCCATTGCTTCCCGCCATTCCCGGAAACGTCGACCAGATGGTCTGGCCTTCGATCTCGCCGATGGGCTTCCGGAGCATGGCGGCGGACCGCGCGTTTGCCTTGGTGACGACTCCTTCGGCGTTCAACGCGATGAAGCCGGCGATCATGTTGTCGATGATGATTTCCGCGTTCATTCCTTCAATCCACTGGGGTCGCACCGAGCTTGCGGCCTCATGTCGCGTGCTCGGAGAGCGTCGTGATCGTCATCGTCTGGTTTTGAAGCATACACTCCGCGGTTTCCGCGAACGGCGAAATCTCGCCATACGCATAGAAGCCGGCAAACACGGACCGGTTACCGAACACCCGCCGGGCCGCCTCCACTTCTTCGTTGGTGCGGGTCTGAAGCACCAGTCGCCGGCCAATGCAGCTCACCAGCAACACGAAGTCCGGATCTTTGTTGCTGGCGGCACTCGCGGCCGTCGCCGCCCGTCCCGAGGCGGTGATCAAGTCGTCGAGATTCGCCCGCATCACGCGCGCACGGCGACCGGCAGGCACATCGCCCGCAAAAGACAGGGAACCCTCCTGCTCATCGATCGCAAGAAGCGTCCTCACCAGCTCCTCGCCACCCCCCTCCATGTAAATGTTCAGTGGAAAGAGGAGGCCCGTTGCCGGCAGCCCGTAGGAGCGAACGCCGAGGAGGCGCTTGTACACTGCCAGGGCGGGCTCTCCGTTCAGCTCGTAGACGATGTTCCCTTCAGAACGCGTGACCTCGAGTTCTTCGCCGAACGGAACCCAGCCACCAAGCGATCCGACTCCGACCACCAGGCCATCGCCCCGAAAGCCAATGCCGACGACGCGGTTGGCGGTTGGCGGACTATCCAGCCCGACCAGCGTGGTCTCGAATGCCTCTCCGTCGGAGGCCAGTCCACCCGTTACGGTCACAGTCGTACCCAGTACGGACGTCACGCCCCGAATGAGGGCGGTGCCGTTGATACTGAGTCCCTCCGAGAAGATCAGCACATGCCGCAAGTCGGCGCTGGCGAGCCGCTCGGCAATGGTACGTCCCGCAGCTTCGCTGTCGGTGGAGTTCGACACGAATGCTTCGGCGGCCTCTACCGTTGTGCTCGAGAATCGAATT
>JBKJRV010000401.1:0-3265 GCA_046593115.1 Gemmatimonadaceae bacterium | reverse complement strand
CCCATGAGCAGAATGGTGTTGGGCAGCGCCATTATCCTCAGTTTTGGCATTGGCGTCGCCATCGGCATGGTGCAGATCGCCCGCCGAGGCTCACGCGTCGAACGGGCACTGACGACCGGGTCGCTGTTCTTCTATTCGATGCCCGACTTCTGGCTGGCGCTGGTCGTGCTCCTCGTGTTCGCATACTGGATTCCGATCTTCCCCGTTGGCGGGGTTGTCGATCCAGTGATGCATCCGTACCTGTCCCCCGTGCAGCAAATGCTCGATCGCCTGTGGCATCTCGTGCTGCCGACGGTCACGCTGACGGCGCTCACGGCGGCCGGCATTGCGCGCTATCAGCGCTCGGCGCTGCTCGATGTCGTGAGCGAAGACTTCGTGCGCACGGCACGCGCCAAGGGCGCTTCCGAACGCACGGTGATGACGCGACACGCACTTCGCAACGCCGTGCTCCCCGTCATCACGCTGCTGGGGCTTTCGTTCCCTGCCCTGCTCGGCGGCGCCGTCTTCGTGGAGAAAGTGTACTCGTGGCCCGGTATGGGACTGGTGGCCGTGAATGCGCTTGCCACTCGTGATTACCCCCTCGTGCTCGGGTGCGCCATCATCGGCGCCACGATGGTCTCGCTGGGCAATGTGCTCGCGGATCTCCTGTACGCGGTCGCTGATCCGCGCCTTCGAAACAACCCGTGAGGGATCGGCTGTGGCATCGCGTGCTCGTGCTGCGAGGCGCTCGCATCGCAGCGGCAGTCGTCGTGATCCTTCTGCTCACCGCCATCTTCGCTCCATGGATCTCCCCGTACGATCCAGGTGCCCAGCCCGATATCGTCGGGCTCAAGAGCCAGCCACCGTCGCTCGCGCACCCGTTCGGCACCGATGTCTTCAGCCGGGATGTGCTCAGCCGGGTGATCCACGGCTCTCGCGTTTCGTTGACGGTCGGGATGCTGGCCATGCTGCTGGCGATTGTGATCGGCACGAGTTACGGGGCGATCGCGGGCTTTGCCGGTGGCAGAGTGGACAACACGATGATGCGTCTCATTGATGCACTCATGGCGATCCCGAGAATTCTGCTCCTGCTGGTCGTGCTGGCGCTGTGGGGACGCATCCATGTTGCGCTGCTCATCGGTCTGTTGGGACTCACCGGATGGTTTGGGGTCAGCCGCCTGGTGCGCGCGCAGGTGCTTGCCGTCGCCAAACAGGAATTCGTGCTCTCGGCCCGGGCGCTCGGCGCAGGCGATGCCAGAGTCCTCCTGCGACACATTCTACCGAATATCGTGTCGCCAGTCGTCGTCGCGGCCACGCTGGGAATCGGCAACGTCATTCTGCTCGAGGCTGGCCTGTCATACCTGGGCATCGGAGTTCAACCGCCTCAGGCGAGCTGGGGCAACATTATTCAGGACGCCGGCGGCCAGATCACGCAGCTGTGGTGGGTTTCGCTCTTTCCCGGGCTGGTGATACTCACCACTGTCATGGCATTCAACACGCTCGGCGATGCGCTTCGCGACGCCATCGATCCACGCGCGCAACCCGGACGATGACGCAGAAACGTCACTTCTGTCGACCCGCTACCCGACGCTATGTTCTGAGCGTGCCTATCCCGCGTCTGAAGCAAGCAGCCATCTTCGGGGCCTGTAGCCCCGCATGACACCGCCACTTCCAGCGCCGCTACTCTCGGTTCGCTCGCTTTCCACGTCCTTCCGGACCAGCGCTGGGATGGCGCGAGCCGTAGACGGTGTCTCGTTCGACATTGCCGCGGGGGAAACGCTTGGCATCGTCGGGGAATCCGGATGTGGCAAGTCGGTGACCGCGCTGTCGCTGCTCCGCCTCATCCAGCCACCGGGACGGATCGATCCCGCCAGCCGCATCGAGTTCGAGGGGCGCAATCTTCTCGATCTGCCCGAGGGTGAAATCCGCGCCATTCGCGGCAACCGCATGGCGATGATCTTTCAGGAACCAATGACTGCGCTCAACCCGGTCTTCACCGTCGGGGATCAGATCGCCGAAGTGGCTCGCATCCACGACCGCGCCAGCCGCAAGGATGCCTGGCAGCGCGCAGTCGAGATGCTGGAGCTCACGGGTATTCCCGCACCGGCGGAGCGCGCCCACAGCTACCCTCATCAACTGTCCGGGGGGATGCGGCAGCGAGTCATGATCGCGATGGCGCTCATGATGAAGCCACAGCTGCTCATTGCCGATGAACCCACGACAGCGCTCGACGTCACCATTCAGGCGCAGATCCTCGAGCTGCTTCGTGACCTGCAGGGCCGAATGGGCATGTCGGTTCTGCTCATTACGCACGACCTGGGCGTCATTGCGGAGGTAACGCGACGCGTCATCGTGATGTACGCGGGAGAGGTTGTCGAGGAGGCATCGGTGAACGAGCTCTTCTCGGCCCCTCATCATCCGTACACGTCCGGCCTGCTCGCGGCGATGCCCCGGATGGGCGTCCAGCGGGAGCGTCTCGAAGTCATTCCCGGCACGGTACCTCCTCCTACTCAGTGGCCTGTTGGCTGCCGATTCCGCGATCGCTGTCCCTATTCCTGGGAACGGTGTGAGCACGAGCATCCGCCACTCTATTCCATCGGGAACGCGCACAGCTCACGATGTCACTTGGCCGAAGAGCCGGAGCGACGCGCGCATCCCCATCCGCCGCTGGTGTTGCAGCGTGGGACAGACGCAGGAGCGCCGGTCGCATGACGGCCAGCCAGACGCCTGCCACGGGGCCACTGTTGTCAGTACAGGGACTCGTGAAGCATTTCCCGGTCGACGCAGGATTCTTCGGGCGGAAGAAGGGTATCGTGCGCGCGGTCGATGGGGTGTCGTTCGACATTGCACCCGGCGAGGTGCTCGGCCTCGTCGGAGAATCCGGCTGCGGCAAGACCACCACTGGACGCGCCATTCTGAGACTGATCGAGCCTACCGAGGGCCGGATCACGTTCGATGGCGAAGACGTTCGCGCGCTCGACTCCGGGCGAATGCGGGCGCTCCGCCGTCACATGCAGATCGTCTTTCAGGATCCGTTCTCCAGCCTGAATCCGCGCATGACCATCGGCGCGACCGTCCGGGAAGGACTGATCATCCATCACCTGGCCGAAGGGGCCGCCGCGGACGCGCGCGTCCGCCAGCTCCTGGAGGAAGTGGGACTGCGCGCGGAGTACGCGACCCGATACCCACACGAATTTTCAGGTGGCCAACGCCAGCGCGTTGGCATCGCTCGCGCGCTGTCCGTCGAGCCCCGCTTCATTGTCTGCGACGAGCCGGTGTCCGCGCT
>JBKJRV010000399.1:0-6710 GCA_046593115.1 Gemmatimonadaceae bacterium | reverse complement strand
ATCCAAGCTGGGGAAACATGATCGCCGGAGGACGCGACGTCATCGTGAGCGCTCCATGGGTAGCAATCGCGCCCGGTCTTGCGCTCATGCTCACGGTCCTCGGCAGCACCTTGCTGGGCGATGCGCTTCGGGATCGACTCGCGGGAGCGGTCAGGAACGAACCAGTATCGTGACGACGGCGCGCGGGGGCGCCGTGAAGCGCACTACGTCGTGCTCTGGCAGCAGCGGGGCGACAATGGTTTCATCGAGGCGGGCAAGGTGCGCGTAGGTGATCGCCGTTTCCATGTGCCATTCTCCGGTCACCTGCTCGTCGAGCAGGTTGACGCAGCGCAGCACGAGCGACTCGCCATCCTCACTGACTTTCACGGCGGAGAACGCGAGTCCGGCTCCGGATAGCTCGACACCGCGAGTCGAGTGAGATGGCTGAATGGCCGAACGAAGTGTCGCGCCGCGTAGTGGAAGCAGCACGTCGTTCGCCACGCGCTCGATGAGGTCGATGGACTCCGCTCCACGCGCCCTGTGCAGCATGATGGCGAACGTCGCTTCAAAGGGACCGCGGCATTGGGCGTCCGGTGTGTGTTCCGGCCAGCCAGCGTGTCCGGGACGCTCGGGAAGATCGTTGCGCGAAAGCTGTTCGACCGCTCGCACCAGAGTGATGGCCACTCCTCCATGTGCGGTGACCTCATATTCCGCGAGCCCATCGCTGTACACTGTCGCGCCCTCGTCGCTGTTGAAGACGGACACATAGCGGTGGAGCGGCGCAGTGGTGGGCGGAAGCTCGAGGCGCGCCTCTTCAGGCGGCACGACGACGGGCTCCCGATGTACCGTGCCGAAGGCCGCGTCGGCGTGCGTTGCTCCGCCTGAAACTCCGGTGTCAAACACGATGCGGACACGGTGGTCCCGTGCCGTATTGCTCCCATGAAGAGCGATGCGAACAAACGGTGAGCCTGCGTCGAGTGACACTGTTACGGTCACCGGCATGGGAAAGCGCGGCGCGCGACTCTCGCCGCGAGACGTGGCGCGCACCGCAGGGCGAGCACGCGGCAGCGACAAGCGCCACCGGACGGCAATTGACCCGCGTAGCGGGCCGCCTTGCAGCAGGCGGGCGCCGAGAAATCGCGCGTCAGTACTGACGTCACCGACCGGTGAATGCGTGTACAGGTCTCCGCGATCACCAACATCCTCGAAAGAGATCAGGGATTCGACGGTCCGGCCTGTGGCGATCTCTTCGAGTCTCACCGTGCCGAGCGCAGTCACCGACACTCGCAGCGCGCCGTTATCGAGTGACAATCCCGTGGCCACAACGGGATTGGGAGGCGAGTTGGTCGTGGCACGACCAGCGCCTAATGCGCGGGTGGAGGTGCCATAGCCGGCGATCGGGCTGACCCAGGCCAGCGCCAACGACCGCTCTGTCATCTCCGCGACAGGGTAGTGTCGCGGCGATTCGGTGCGCACCGTAACAACATGCTTCGAGAGCACCTGCATCGGGGTGTCGCGTCCGAGCGAGAGCGGCCGACGCCGAATGTCCGGCGGTCCGTCGGCCTGAGATCCGGGACCAACCGGCACGCGACACAGAGGGGTATCGAGCTCAACTTCCGCGATACCGCTTCGTGGGTAGGGCGCAGCATTCCATATGACACACGCCGGTTGCCACTCATCTCGTTGGGTGTGCGCCGCATCCGCGTCATGCCCCACGATCGCGGCAATGGCATCCTGACGCAGTCCGTGCGCCTGGGTGCTGGCGTCGGCCAGTCGCGCGTCCATGGCGCCGGCCACTTCGTCGGTGGAGCATCCGCAGAGCGTGTCATGAGGGTGACAGCGCAGCAGCGTGGCCCAGGCCGCATTGAGCAGTGAACGTCGATCCTTTCCCCCCCGACGCCATGCAATAGCCGCGAAAGGCTCGCATTCGCGCGCAAGCAACTGTTCCACGAGCGCGTTGCGTCGCTTCTGCGCGGCCCGCGATGCAAAGGTGCCCTGCAGGGTCCAGGTGTAGCCATATGAGTCGCGCAGTTCGCCGGTGATGACCCGTACCGGTATCTGCGATACCGCCGCCAGCAATGCGGCCGAAAACGCGCGGAGACTGCTGCGGAGCACCGTGTCCGGCGCGGCTGCCGACTTGAGCGCGGCAACGGCCTCGTCGAGATGAGACTGGCGCGCATGGTGATCGGCGCCGTTCGGGATGAGGATGACGCCCGACTCGTTGCGGGAGGTGAGCGCGGCATGGAGCTGCTGCCAGCGTGCGGACGCCGCGTTTGCGTCCAGCGGCAGGTTGGCGCCGGCTTCGTATCCCGACGGCGGAAGATGATAGACGATGGCGGCCGAACCGTCTGGTGCCCGCCAGCGCACCACATCGCTCGATGGCCAGCGGGCACCCCCAAAGCCACGCCAGAGGATGATGAGCTGGTACCCGAAGCCGGAGGCGATCAGAGGCAGCGCCGACGGATGCCCGAAGGAATCGGGACAGTACAGCACCGGTGGTGCTTCCGCGCGTAATGACTTCAGCATGCGGCGTCCGGCGAGCAGGTTCCGCACGAGCGCCTCGCCTGATGGTATGAGCTCATCGGCGAGCACGTACCACGGTCCCGCCTCCAGCGTCCCTTCGCGCAGCTGTGCCGACAGCTCGGCCGCGCGCTCGGGTTTAACAGCCAGGTAATCCTCCAGCACGATCGTCTGCCCATCCAGGAGGAATGCGCCCTCGCGTGCGGGGGCATCGAGCAACTCATCGATGAGGGTTACCAGACGTTGCCGAAAGCGGCCCGCCGGCTGATACCACTCACGGTCCCAATGGGTATGGGAGACGAGATGTGCATGGTGATGAAAAAGGCGGCCCGGCGGGCCGCCTCCTTCAACCTTCGGGTCTGCGGTCACGGAATCGGCTTACGTCCGGTGACGAGGCGATAAACGATCACGATCGCGGCAATGACGAGCAGGATGTGAATGATGCCCCCGCCAATCTTGAGGAGGAACAACGCCACCCATAGAACAAGCAGAACCACTGCAATCGACCAGATCATCGCTTGACCTCGCGAAAAGGGTAAGGGGACACCTGTGACCAACGCGCAACTGTCATACCGTGATCTCGGAACAGGCAGACCGGTGCTTCCTGCCGTATCTCAGAACAAACTTGCCTGCGCTTCCACCGGCTTGCGATACTGCAGCTCGCCATCAATCACACTGGCGAACTCGGTCAGCGTGTGAGTCGTTGTTTCCGCATCCATGATATGCCGCACGTGCCAGCCGCGCGCGGTCATGGAGTCCGAAATCAGGTTGCGGTGACAACTCCATGGTACCGCTTCCGCGCACATGATCGCGGTGGTGACGCGGTCGCTGTCTGCCAGGAGCGCGTCGCGCGCACTGCGAAACGCCGGCTTCTTCATGTAATGCGCATACGCGTTAAAGGCCGCAACCCGCCACCCGGTGGGTGAGAGCGACGTCTCACCCTCGCGCCGTCCGCCCATGGCATCAATGTGGCGATATGCGATGCCACGCGACGGCAGCGAAAGCTCGAGTGCCTCCCGGCTGAAATGCGGATGCCGCCGCGATCCCGGGTAGCGCCGGACGTCGGCAAGCCGCTCGATCCGCTCGCGCGCGAGCAACGCAAGAAAGGCGTCGAGCGTTCGCGTCGAATGACCAACAGTGTAGATCGTGCCTGCGACGTCGCTCACCTACCGCGGACCACGCTCACCGCGTTCGGCGCGTGGCTTCTCACCTTCCTTCCCTCCTTCCTTGCCGTGGTGATCGGCGATGTGGTGCGCCGCCTGACGCCCCATCAGGATGCGCGTTGCCCGCACATCGTGCCCAATATCGATGAGGAGGATGGCCAGATCGCCGATGCCCCACATGAGGCCCGCAAGCACGAGCAGTTTGCTCGCTTCGCCGAGCAGGGTGGGCACGGCCGCCGAGCCTTGCGTGACGAAGCCGGTGACGATCTCGGCGATGAGCAGCAGCCCGATAATGATCGCCATCACCCGGAAGAGCTTCGACAGATACCGCAGTCCGATATACGGCTCCAGGTCGGCGGCGCGCACCTGCATGAGCGCATCGAGCACGACCTTGCGCACTTCCTGCGTCTGCGACGGCGCACGTCCCCCGGACGCGGGAGCGGGTGCGACCAGCGGGGGCGTGACCGCCGGCGCCCCGCAGGCCGGACACGGCACCGTCAGATCGGTGCGGGGCGTCTGGCAGTCCGGACAGAGGCCGGAGGACGCGGCGCGAATGGCGGCTGACTCTCGATGCTCGGTCATGCGCTGTCCCTGGATCCGATCCAGCGCGCACGAAAGCCCCGAGTATCGATATGCACGAATGGGCCGTGTGCGCCGGTTCCGGGATAGATGCCGCAGCCGCCCGCGAGCGCGGGATGCGCGCGTTCGACGCGGTCTACGGACTGCTGAATGACGCGAGCGTCGTTCAGGTTGATGCGGCGATCGCCATTCAGGTCGTCCATGCGGCCGTCTCCGTTGTTGTCGATGTAGATATCCGCGGCATCCCCATACATGTGGCGGCTGAGCGCCGCGCGCCCCTTGGGATCGCCGCCGCTCCTGTTGTACTGCGGTGTGCGAAAGCCACTGAGCACTTTCACGCCATGCGTCTTGTAGCCTCGTGACTGCAGGTCAGCCAGCACGAGTTCCAGCTTGTCCACCATCTTGGTCTCCAGCACCAGATATTTCGGCCACACGCGCGCCTGGTCTTTCGTCAGAAAATCCCGCAATCGGAAGTGCTGCGATACATAAGTGTCCTGGTTGTCCAGTGTAACTTCGATGAAGCCGCTCGGATTCGCATAGGAATTACGCAGCCCTCGTCGCTTCTCCCCTGGCCAACTGCCGATCAGGTAACGGCCGATGCGTCCGCTGTTTTTCTCCTCGAACGGCCGGAGGGTGATGACGTTCAGATCCGTGACGGGCTTGATGGCGCTGCCGAGGCGAATGGCCATTCGCCACACGCCGGAGTGTCGCGGAGACGTGGTCGTTGTCTCGGCGCCGGAACCCAGCGTCAGCTCCAGATGTGCGCCCTCGGGCAGCTCGTTGGTCACGATGGCCTCGCCGGGCCGTTGGATGCGAGCCCGGAGCCGGCCACTCTGGCCCCGGAGCGGAGCAAACGCCTCCAGCGCGGCGTCGGTGAGGAACGCTGCCGTTGGGGCGCTGGGGTCGGTGAGCGCCGAGGTAATGGTCGCGGTGATCTCGGTCATCGCGTCGGGAGACCCCTCCGCGCGTGCGGCTGCGATGGACCACGACCAGCCGATGGCAAAAGCGACGAGGATGAGGCCGTAGATGGAGTCGAAGACCCGCTCGATTCGCGGGGTTACGCCGGCGCGGTGCCATCGGCTGGTCGGGGGCTCCGGCAGGCGAACGGCAATCGCGACTTCGTTCATCAACGTCTGCGACGCGCGCATGATGGCGCGCTCGGCGTAGATGAGCTGCGAGTCGCGGCGCGGCCGGCCTCCGGTCACGCCGCTGCCGCCGCGGGCGATTCGTCACGTCCGTAGTTGACCCTGACAGTGCAGCCGTTGAACTTCATCGTTTCTCTCCCAACCGGAACCCCCACGCCATGGAATGGCTTTCCGAACTGTTTCGCAACCTTACTGATATTCCCAGCCTCATCAAGTGGGCTGGCTATGTTGGCTTGACGGCAATCATTTTCGCCGAAACCGGGCTGCTCGTTGGATTCTTCCTTCCGGGCGACTCGCTGCTCGTGACCGCGGGACTGCTCATCTCGCAGGGATTTCCACTCGACCTGCCGAAGCTCGGCAGCATCCTGACGGTGGCCGCGATCGCTGGTGACACCGTGAACTACTGGTTCGGACGTTTCACCGGACCCCGGATCTTCACCCGCGACGATTCGTTGCTGTTCAGGAAAAAGCACGTATACCGTGCCCAGGCATTCTACGATAAACACGGCGGAAAGACGATCATTCTCGCCCGGTTCATGCCGATTATCCGGACGTTCGCGCCGCTGGTGGCCGGCATCGCCGGCATGGAATACAAGCGCTTCATGGCGTACAACGTCGTCGGCGGCGTCGTGTGGATCTGGTCGATGCTCCTCACCGGATATTACCTGGGACGGCTGGTGCCGGGCATCGACAAGTACCTCGAGATCGTGATCCTCACGGTCATTTTCCTTTCGATTCTGCCGGGCATACTTTCGTGGTGGCGGAACCGCGCAAAGGTCGCGGCCGTTGATGCGACACCGCCCGCGCCTACCAGCACCGATTCGACGGGTCTTTCGCGATAATGGCTCCTTCGCGCAGGGACGCGGTGAAAGCGATGGTCGCGGTAGGCGGAGGATCATTGCTTGCAGGCATTGCCGGCGCATGCCGGACACAGCGCGGACCGGACGCTGCCGGACGAACGAACGACCTCATGGAGACCCAAATGGCATTCTCGCTTCCCCCGCTCCCGTATGATGCCGCCGCGCTCGAGCCGCACATTGACGCGCAAACGATGCAGATACATCACGGCAAGCACCACCAGACCTACGTCACCAATCTCAATGCGGCTGTCGAGAAGGCGCCCGAGCTCGCGAACAAATCGCTGGATGACCTGATGCGCGGCATCAACAGCGTTCCGGAATCGGTGCGAACCGCGGTGCGCAACAACGGTGGCGGACACTGGAATCACTCCATGTTCTGGACGATCATGGCGCCCAACGCGGGTGGCGAGCCAGGCGACAAAGTCGGTGCCGCCATCACGTCCGCGTTCGGTGATTTCGCCAAG
>JBKJRV010000286.1:0-2992 GCA_046593115.1 Gemmatimonadaceae bacterium | reverse complement strand
CTGGCGTGACATCCGGGTGATCGACGATAAGCGGGTCGCCGATTTCCTGCGAGAGGTGCCGGGTGCGAGTGGCGCGTCGAAACTTTCTCTCAACGTTGGTCTCGCGGTGGCACGGCGCGCCGGAGCGGGCCGTCTCGTCATGGGCGATGTCCTGAAGATCGGAAGTCGAACCGCGGTCACCGCCACCGTCTTCGACGTCCAGCGCGGAACGCGTGTACGAAGTGTGCGTGAAGAGACCGCCGTGCAGGACTCGCTGGTGCCGCTCTTCGGAAAGCTCGCGCGCCGCATTCTCGCCGTCGCACCGCCGGAGGGAGCGAACGTCGGCGCCATCGGCACGTCCCGCGTCGATGCCTACCAGGAGTATCTGGCCGGCGTGCAGGAGCTGAACCGGTTCGACATCGGCGCGGCGAGACGCCACCTCGAGCGCGCGCTCGAGCTCGACCCGACGTTCGCCCTCGCGCATTACAAGCTCGCGATCGCCAGCCTGTACGACGAAGCGAGCGCGAGCGCGCGCTTTTCGCAGATGCGGTTCTCGGACACGCTCGCGATCAACAACCTGGTCCTGCAAAGCACCGTCTACGACGTCGCGAGCTTCGCGAAAGTGTCGGACGACCCGGCTCGCCTGCAGCATGCGGCGGCGGCGGCGCGGCTGTCCGGCTCGCTTCCAGCCCGCGAACGCGCGATGATGAACGGCCTCCTCGCACACATACGGAAGGACTACGCGCGCGCGTGTGATACGTTCGGTGCCCTCGTCCGTGCCGATTCATCCGACGTCGAGGCCCTCTATGGACTGGGAGAGTGTCTCGTTCAGGACGACGCCGTCGAAGCGGTCGGCGGAGACACGACGCGCGTGTACTTCCGAAGCAGCTGGAACACGGCGCTCCGCGTGCTTCGGCGCGCGATCACGGTTGATCCCTCGTTCCATCTGGCATTCGACCACGTCGCGAGCATCCTGACCGCCCGCGGCCGGCTCGGCTGCCGGCGCGAATATCCATCCGTGCCGTGCAACGACTCGGCCGCGGCACCCCGATACCGCGCTTTCGTTCGGCGCGACGGCGACTCGCTGCTGATCGTGCCGGTGCCCATTGCCCAGTCGGTCAACCTCTCGCAGCAGGCGGCAGAGGCGGATCGCACTCAGACGCGCCGTCGCAATCTGGAGGAAGCACGCGTCGCCGCCGAGGAGTGGGTGGCCGCCGGTCCGCGCGAGGGGCGAGCTCACAAGACCCTCGCCCACATTCTGCTCCGCCTTGGCCGTTTGAGTGAAGCGGAAGCCCAGCTCACCGAGGCTGCGGCGGACCCGTCGATCCGAGGCGACCTGGAGTTCGGAGTGCTTCAGCTGAATCTGATCGTGAAGCGCGGGCGCCCTGGAGAGGCCGTCCGCCTGATCGACTCGGCTGCTGCGCTCGCTCCGCAGGGCGCTCTTCTGGTAATGCTGGGAGTGTGGAATTCGTTCAGCGGGCGCCTGGGCATTCTGGATTCTGCCCTGGTCGAGATGCTCCGCCCGCGCGCAATGCCGCCACTCACCACCGCGTACATGCTCCAGGCGACCCGAGTGACACTGGGTGTCGCGGGCGACAGCGCCGCGGCCACCGAGCGACAGATTGTGGACCAGTTCTTCGGCGGATCGTGCAGCTCTTTCTGTCTCACCCTCATCGCACCAACGCTCAAGTTCGGCCTCCGCCTGCGACGATCGCGCTTCCCCGCGCTGGACACGACCTCCCTGGTGACGTACCGCGCGGCTCCGGCGCTCGCTCTCGCCAGAGGCGACACGGCCCGCCTGCGAGCGGCGGCGCGCCTCACCGACTCCGTTTCGAAGGCGCTTGCCCGATCGTTGACACCGGAAGACGGAGCGTCCGCCATCGCGGCCGACGCGTATCTCCTGCTCGGTGATTCGCTCGCCGCGTTGGCCGCCGTGCGCCGGATGCTCGACACCACGCTCATCGTCACACCGCTGGAGTTACTCCTTCCAGGCGGAGCACCACTGGTCGCCGGACAGCTGTGGCCTCGCGGCATGCTGCTGCGCGCCGATCTCGCGGCGGCGCTTGGAGAGCCTGCCGAAGCGCGCCTTTGGTACGGACGCTTCCTCGATCTGTGGTCCCGGGCTGACCCCGAGTTTCAGCCCGTCATCGATCGCGTCCGGAAAGCCTATCTCAAGGTGGGTGGGCGGTAATCTCGGGGCGATTCCAAATTCCTGGCTTATCACTGCGCCGACCTCGCGTTCGGGGCGCGGCAGCTTCATCTTAGGCCATGTCCGACCTCTCCCGCCTGACGGAATCGCTCGCCGACCGATACACGGTCGACCGCGAGATCGGCCGGGGAGGCATGGCCACGGTCTACCTCGCGCGTGACGTCAGGCACGAGCGGCAGGTCGCGCTCAAGGTCCTGGACCCGGAACTTGCCGCGGTACTCGGCGCCGAACGATTCCTCGCCGAGATCAAGGTCACCGCCAACCTTCAGCATCCGAACCTCCTGCCGCTGTACGACTCGGGCGAGGCGGGCGGACTACTCTTCTACGTCATGCCGTTCGTCGAGGGCGAGTCGCTCCGCGCTCGGCTCGAGCGCGAGAAGCAGCTCCCGGTGGAGGAAGCAGTCCGGATCGCCACCGCGGTCGCGAACGCGCTCGACTACGCGCACTCGCACGGCGTGATCCACCGAGACCTGAAGCCGGAGAACATCCTGCTTCAGGCCGGGCACCCGATGGTCGCCGACTTTGGGATCGCGCTGGCGGTGAGCAAGGCAGGGGGCTCGCGCATCACGCAGACCGGCCTGTCGCTCGGCACGCCGCAGTACATGAGTCCCGAGCAGGCGACTGGCGACCGGTCGGTGGACGGGCGGACCGACATCTACTCGCTCGGCGCGATGTCGTACGAGATGCTCACCGGCGAGCCGCCGCACTCCGGTAAGACGGCGCAGGCTATCATCGCAAAACTGATGACGGAGGACGTGCGACCACTCACGGTGCTCCGACGCAACGTGCCGCCGCACGTGGACG
>JBKJRV010000083.1:0-7374 GCA_046593115.1 Gemmatimonadaceae bacterium | reverse complement strand
AGGCAGCCACCGCGATCAATGCCGCGGGGACGAGCGTCCCGGGCCCGTACGGACTTGGTGTCGTAGACATTGGGCTTGCGTCTCCCGCGCTGAAGGCACTCGCCACGCTCGGGCTTGCGCTGGTGCTCTTCAGCGACGCCGTGACCATCGAGACGACCAAGGTCCGGGAGCACAAGCGGCTCACGTGGCGCCTGCTTGGGCCCGGGACGCTCGTCCCCGCGGCATTGATCGCGGTGGCTGCCTGGTGGTTACTCGATGTCCCGGTAGCCGCGGCCGCCATTCTTGGCGCTGCGCTGGCCTCGACCGATCCGGTGCTGTTGCGGAGCGTGCTACGGTCATCAGCGCTACCGGCCACACCGCGGCTGGCGCTGCGACTGGAAACCGGAATGAACGATGTGCTGCTGCTTCCGATCGTGGCGATCAGCATGCTGTTCCTGCAATCCACCGGCGACGGACCTGCACAGGGAGTTCTGGGACGTCACCTGCTGGGACTGTTCATCCTGGGTCCGGCTCTTGGCGCCCTGGTCGGGTGGCTGGGGATCATCGTGCTCGGCTACGTCCGCGACCGCGTTGGCGTCCGACGCGACTACGAGTCGCTCTACGCGCTGGGCCTGGCCTTCACCGGGTACGCCGCGGCCGAGGCGGTAGGCGGCAGCGGTTTTCTTGCGGCGTTCTTTGCAGGGTTTTTGGTGGCCCGTCAGGATGTGGAGCTCTGCGACTGTTTCCTCGAGTATGGGGAAGCGACGGCGGAGATGCTGTTGTTGCTCACCTTTGTCGCGCTCGGCACGTCACTCATCTGGACGGGGTTCTCGGTCATTGACGGTCCCACGGTGCTCTTTGCGGTCATCGCGCTCGCGACGCGCACCGTTGTGCTGTTTCCCATTCTCTCGAAACTTGGCCTGAGTCAGCGCGACCGGCGGTTGATCGCGTTGTTTGGTCCCCGCGGCCTGAGCTCGCTGTTGTTCACGCTACTCCCGGTGTTCGCGGGCGTCCCGGGATCCGAGCGCCTGTTCACGATCACGTGTCTCGTCGTCCTGATGTCGGTGGTGCTGCACGGTGGCGGTATGGGCCTGTTTCTCCGGGCCAATCAGGAGCCGCGGAAGGCGGGCTCGGTGAACGCGCGGTCCCCGGCCGCGCGCTCCGCCGAATTGGTGGCCTCGAACGACTCTGCCGACATCGCTCTGCCCGAGCGCATTGAGATGGACGAGGCGCTCGCGCTGGCTCAGCGGCAGGAGGCAGTGCTCGTGGACGCGCGTTCCGAGCGCAATTATGACAGTGATCCGCGGAATGCGCGCGGTGCGGTGCGACTGTCTCCTGAGGACCCGGTGCGTTCGGCTACAGAGCAGCGGCTTGCGAAACACGGCTC
Source organism: Gemmatimonadaceae bacterium (assembly GCA_046593115.1). Taxonomy (GTDB): domain Bacteria; phylum Gemmatimonadota; class Gemmatimonadetes; order Gemmatimonadales; family Gemmatimonadaceae; genus JBKJRV01. Next base: position 6,008 of record JBKJRV010000083.1, on the reverse strand, counting down.
GCTCGTGGTGTACTGTGCCTGAATGGATGAACACACAAGCATCCGTGTGGTGCGAGAACTGAGGAAGGCTGGCTGGACCAACGCCCGGGCGCTCGTGGGTGGTTGGGTTGCATTGATCGACGCCGGCGTCCCGTTGGACGACCGCCCGGGCTCCATCCACTCCATCCAGCAAGCTCACGACTGACTGGGTTGTCCAACCTCGAGAGTCCAGGTGATGCACGCGCTCCGACTCGAGTAAAACGGACGATTCGTAACTGTCAAGACGTCGAGACAACGACCGTGCCGGCGAGCTTGTCGCCGAGTCGCTGATGTTTCCCTCCGAAGATGAAGATCCAGTCGATGGGGCCGAGGATCAGAAGCAGGATATTTCTGAGGAAGGACCGGCCGTACGTGCAAGGCTCACCAGACTTTTCCTCGATGACCCGCATGTTGAGCATGCGCTTGCCAATGCTTTGGCCGTTATCGCGACCGTCGGCGAACAGCAGGTATGCCGCCGAGAGAATGCCTCCGAGGCTGAAGATGCTTTCGACGGTCGAGACAAATGCGATAATGCCTCCAACGATGACAGGGATGCTGGCGATAGCGGCATCGATGAGCTGGCCGAGAAGCCGGCTGGTGCGCGATGCGTGATTCATTGACGCTCCATGTCGAAGACCAAGTTTGTCGAGCGCTCGCTCACCGCTCCCCTTCTTCGAGCCGCTGAATCGCGATCATCAACGGGATGAACGTGGCGCCGAGACAGAGCAGCGTGGCCGCCCCAAATCCCAGCACCATTTCTGTCATGTCGGTTTCGGTACCGAACGCCCGCGCGCTCAGATAGCTGTAGACCGGTCGCGCTTCGAGCACGATCACGGCACCGATCAGTGCGACCGATGCCATCATGAACACCAGTCCACCGAACGACGTCGGAATCTGCGCCGCGTTCTCGGTCTCGTACTGCGGAAAGAGCGTACCGAATCCAATCGCCAACCCGGCGATCGCAAACGTCATCATGGTGATCGTGAAGATCGACACCGCGAACATGAAATCGGTCACCTTCAGCAGGGCGTCCGTCGTTCCAACGATCCCGAGCGCCAGGATCAGCAGCGGCAGCGTCCCCACCCAGAACTTGGACCAGAGCAGGTCTCGCATCGACATTGGGCTCGAGCGCAACAGCCAGAGCGTGCGTCCTTCGAGGCTCACGCCTGGAAACAGAAATCGGGCGGCGATGGACGCGAGGACGAAGCCTGCGAGCACCAGGTTCAGGAACGGCACGATGTTGACGAGGAAGAAGGTGATGCCTTCCCCTTTCAGCGGCAGGTACTTGATGTTGAACACGTACACGACGACGAGTACCGCGAGCAGGATCAACTGCGACCACTGCGTCGTATCGCGAAAGAAGAGGCGCAGCTCCTTGAGAATCAGCTCCCGCTTCATCGTGCTTAGCGGCGAGAGCAGCTTGCGCCCCAGGCGCGCGCCCATGCCCTGTCGCACCCAGCGTTCGCCGCTCTCCTGCGACTTGCTGAAGCCCTTCAGGTACAGCGCGCGGTGCAGCAGCGCACCAAACACGATGAACACCGCCGCCGTCGTCCAGAGCAGGTAGAAGGAGAGCCAGTCCGTTGAGCCGGTGAGGAAGGACATCACGCCTTTCTGCGCCCAGTCACTGGGCACCAGCGGCGAGGACGGGGTGCGCAGAATGCCGATGAAGTCCACCAGCGATCGAAAGCCTTCCGGACGTGCGAGTCGCTCCGGTCGAACCACGCGGAACAGCAGCACAATGCCACCGGCCGTCAGGACCGCGATCACACTGAGAATGTCGCGCGTGCGTTTCGCGGGAAACACGTTGACCAGTGTCAGCGTGATCGCACTCCCCAGCACCGCAGGAATGATCAGAAACGGAATGAAGGCGCCGAGCGCGACGAGCGGGAACAGCCAGCCCCCGTCGTAGGCGGTCCCGTATGCCGCGAACATGGGGATCGCCATCAGCACCACCATCCAGCTCGACGCGATCAGCGTCTCGAGCAGCTTGGCGCCGTAGAGTCGCAGCCAATCCACCGGGCCGGCAACGAGCAGATCGAGATCTCGCGCCAGGAAAAAGCTCGACAGCGCGGTGATGACGTTGGACAACAACAGGATGGAGAGAAAGCTCACCAGCATCACGCCAAGCAGCTTGCCGGCGAGCAGCGGTCCGATCTCCTGCACGCCCTTGAAGTAGGTCAGCAGGCGATACAGCACGGTGAAAATAAACGCCCAGAAGAGAAATCCGAAAAAGCCGAGCAGGATCGTCCGCGCGCCCTTGCCTCGCTCCTTCGCCACGGCCCGCGCTCGCGCCGTCAACCACTTCGGCGACAGCAGATGCAGCAGCGAGGGATCGGGCAATTTCTCCACGATTGGCACCGCGCCGGAGGGCGTTGGCAACCCTCGCTCCACGGCTACGCCAGCCATGATGAGCCCGGAGCACCGTCAGGCGAAGCACCCGCGACCCAACTGACGCAGGACGCAGCACGCGGGACGCGGGAGGTCGCTCTTCCGTCCGGGCCGCCGAATCCACTCACGCAGCACGCAGCACGCAGCACGCAGCAGGTAGCACGCGGCACGCAGCAGCTTCTACGCATCGAGCACATCCACGAACTCTCGCGCCGCATTCTCCCCGGTGAGCCGCAGGAAAATCTCTTCGAGCCCCTTTGTTCCCGCTGACGCGTTCGCCCTGAGCTCATGCATTGTCCCGCTCGCGCGAATCACGCCGGCCTGAATGATCGCAATGCGATCGCACAGCGTCTCGGCCACCTCGAGCGTGTGCGTGGACATCATGATCGTGTGACCGCGGTGGGTGTACTCGCGGAACAGATCCTTGAGAATCTTGGCCGCCTTCGGATCGAGCCCCACCATGGGCTCATCGACGACAATGACATCCGGGCGATGCACGAAGGCACTCGAGATGATCAGCTTCTGACGCATGCCGTGACTGTAGCTCTCGACGAGCTCATCGCCCCATTCCTCGAGGTCGAACAGCGCCATGAGCTCGCGCGCGCGGTGCTCGACCTTCGCCCCCTCCTGCCCATACAGACCCGCGACGAAACGAAGAAATTCGGCGCCCGACAGCTTTTCGTAGATGAATGGCCGGTCCGGGATGAATCCGAGCTTCGATTTCGCGCCCATGGGATCAACGGAAATATCAATCCCCGCGATGCGGACCGTGCCGCTCGTCGGACGAAGAATCCCCGCGATCATCCGCAGGGTGGTCGTCTTGCCGGCCCCGTTTGGTCCAAGAAACCCGAACAGCTCGCCCTTGGGAACGTGCAGATCAATGGCGTCGACGGCCTTGAACGAACCATACAGCTTGGTGAGCGCGCGAAGCTCGATCATCGTGACAGAGGTAAGGGAAGAGCGAGCGGCATCGCGTGAGACGTCACGACGAAAGCACGTCGATGTCGAGTTGACCGATCAGCCGCAGGAGATCCGCCTGACGCACCAGCCCGCCAATGGTGAACCGAATGTGCGCCGCGTCAGCCGGGAACTGGCCGAACGTAGGGTCGACCGCGGTCCACCGGCCCAGATACACCTCGGGCCAGGCGTGGTAGTAGAACTTCCCTCGCACCAGCGCGAGCCCCGCGGCACTGCGCGATGGCAGCCCAAGCGAGCGTGCGAGCGCGACGTACAATTGCGTGTGCTCGTTGCAATCCCCCGATCGCGTGCGGAGCACCTGCAGCGCGTTCGGGATGCCGATCGTGATCTCCTTGGCCAGCGAGTCGTGCACCCATTTATTGAGTCGTTCGGCCACCACCACCGGATCGCGCGACCCATTCGCGATCCGCCGAGCCAGCGCCACGATAGTTGGATGCCCGGACTGAATGAGCGCTTCGGCGGCGAGCTCCCGAGTGAAACGTGTCTTTGCCGCCGGCAGCAGAAATCCGGGGTTCAGCGATGCACGATCCTCGCGGATGATCGTCAGCGTATCGCCCCGTAGTATCTGGCGATCCCCGTCGAGATCGAAATCGGACAGATTCACGCGGGAGAGTCGCACCGTCATCTGCTCGACTCTTCCGCCGACCAACGGAACGTTGGACGCGATCGCCGTTGATTCAATGATGTCGTCCGTGACCGGGGCGGCTGGATCGGCCCGCCTGGCATTGCGCCAGTTCTCGAACGCCAATTCGTATGCCATCCGTCGCATCACCAGGTTGCCCGGCTGTGACGCCTCCACGATCCGGCCGAACGCGTCCACCCATCCGCTGAGAGCCGGCCCATCGACCGACACGAGCTTCCACGCCCGAACGGTATCCCGCAGCGCCGAGACCCACTGCGTGGACGCGGAATCGTAGGAGGCACTGTCGTCGATGGTGAAGAGCGATTCCGCCTCGATCTTCACCGTCGATTTAGCCGGCGCCATGGCGGTCGGATCGAATACCGAGAGGGTGAACGAATTCCCGATTTTCGGCTTCTGGCCGAGCATGACGGACAGGGGCACCAGTGTCGGAAGGAAGACGGGACCATCGAGGGCAACGCGCTGCGTGTCAGCGGGCTCATCGCCCACCACCAGCGTCAGCCGCAACACGGAGTCGCTCATCACATCGCCGCGCGCATTCATGGCGCCGGTCGCGGTCTCCAGCGTAAAATCGAAATCCGTCAACTTGAGCGCGCGCGTCAGGCGAACATTCGTGCGCGCAGTGGTCCGGTGCGCGGTTCCGCCCGCCTGCACGTCGACCGTGAGATAGTCGTCCGCGATGATGCGGCCCGGCATGGTGTCGATGCTCGAAGACGCAAAGCCAATTCGGGTGGAGCCCTGGTAGACGGCGTAGTAGACCACGCCCGGATTGATGCGGAGCGCGGCTTCAGCCAGGCGCTCGGCATCGGGGCGGAAATAGTCACGCCGCACGAGCAGTCCAATCCCGGCAAGCCAGAGCAGTACGATCAATACCGCCGCGCCGCGACGGCTCACCGACCCTGCACTTCGCGCGAGCGCTTATAGGCAACCGCGGCCTCAATGGGACGACCCATGCGGTCGAGCACGATCCCGACGCCCTTGAAGGCGCGCCAGTTCAAGGGCTGAAGCTTCGCTGCCGTCTCGTACGCGCCAAGCGCCGCCGATAGCTGGTCAACGTGGTTGTACGCTTCGCCCAGGTAGTAATGCGCCGCACCACGCGTCGGCTCGAGCTCCACGGCTCGGCGCAACGGCTCGAGAGCTTCACGCCACCGCGCGCGCTTGCTCATGAGCAAACCAAGGTTCGTGAGCACCTCGGCATTGTTCTCGTCGAGTCGGGCGGCCTTTTTCAAATCCGCTTCGGCCTGGTCATACCGGAGCAGCGTGCCAAGCATGGCGGCCCGATTGCAGAGCACGGACACGTTGTCGGGCTCATGCCCAAGGGCGATGTTCAATTCCTCGAGCGCTTTCTCCACCTTGCCCGTCTGCTCGAGGAGCAGCGCCAGGTTGTTCCGGGCGCGAACGTGCGTGGGCTCTCTGGCGAGTATCTGACGATAGACAGCGATCGTAGCGGGGACCTCTCCACTTTCGCGCAGGTCACGCGCCTTGGCGTACAGAAATGCGACAGAGTCCTCCTGCGGTGGGGCAGGACGGCTGGCGGCCGGGCGTGCGAGGCTCTCTTCGCCAAACAGCGACGGCTGCGATGGATCCGGTATGTCCGCCGTCGAGGTCTCGGCGCTGTCTGTCTTCTGGAACTCGGCTCGGAAAACGGGAGCATTGTTGGGAGTCGCCTTCAGCGGTTCCGCTGCCGGAACCGCCGGTATTGCCGACTCTACGTTCGATGCTTGCGCGCCTCGGGAGGGTGTAACCCTCAGTGCCCCTCCCTTCGGTGTTTCGGGCCTGGGCGCTCCTGCCTTCGGCGGATCGACCCCGGGTGCTCCTGCCTTCGGCGTGTCGGCCCTGGCGGCTGCTGTCCTCGGCAGCGACACCCGGCCCGGTTCGTTGCGCGGGAGTGCGGCTTTCGGTTGCGCCAGCGGGCCGATCTTCTCGTCGGCCGGTGACAGGGGAGGCGCCGGGGCGTTTGGTGTCGGCGAACGTTCCGGATCGT
>JBKJRV010000478.1:0-11038 GCA_046593115.1 Gemmatimonadaceae bacterium | reverse complement strand
GGACAGAGGCGGCGCACCGCCTCGCTCCACTCGCCAACGGTCAGACCGACAGCGTCATCCCTTCAGCGGCTGCCAGCACTTCCAGCCGGCCGCCCCGGCTCTTGACCAGCGCCCGGCACGCGGCCAGTCGCTGATCCACTTCGTCGTCACTGCGTTCCGGCTTGTGGTGGAAGAGCACCAGCTGCTCCACCTCAGCCGCCAGGGCCAGCTCGACTGCGTCCTCATGGGTCGAGTGTCCCCAGCCCCGGTGGTGATCGTACTCCTCCACCGTATACATCGTATCGTGCACCAGCACTTTCGCCTTTCGTGTGAACTCGATCAGCGACCGCTGCCAGTCCGGCTTCGAATCGTATTTTGCGGTCGGGCTGAGCTCGTTGTCCGAGATGTAGACCAGCGCTTCCCCATCGCCATTGCCTTCCGTGAAGCGATAGCCGAGCGCACCACCCGGGTGGCGCACCTGAATGGCACTGACTTCGTATCCCTTCTGCGCGCACTTCTCATCTTCCGACATCACGCGAAAATCAATGCGCGCGTCGAGCTCCTCGAACGTGACCGGAAAAACCACGGGAGACATCTGATCCCGCACCACCGAGTCAATGCTCTTCTCGAGCGATTTTGACCCCCAGATCGTGAAGTGGTTCCCCCTCTGAAAGATTGGCGCGAAAAACGGCAATCCCTGAATGTGATCCCAGTGCGCGTGCGTCAGAAAAATGTCGCCAACAATCGGTGCACCGTTCGCCCGCTCGATCAGCGATCGCCCCAACTCTCGCGCTCCAGTTCCTGCGTCGAGGATGACCAGCCACCCTTCGGCTGTCCGTACTTCGAGACACGGCGTGTTGCCACCATACCGGACCGTCTTGGGCCCTGGACTCGGAATCGATCCCCGGGTTCCCCAGAACTGCATTCGTAGCGTCATCGGCTTTGGGTTCCCGGCACCGTCATAAATTGGTGGCTGGCCTTGGCTTGTGAAAGGAACGCTGTCACGACTGGCCTGTGATGGTAATCACACGCGTACCTGCGCGCGTTTCTCGAGTGCGGCGCGATCGGTCACCCGAATCTGCCGACGTTCTACCGCAATCCATCCGTCGTCCTGAAACTCGCGCATCGCTCGTGAAACTGTTTCGCGACTGGCGCCAATCATCTGTGCGATGGTCTGGTGCGTCAGCTGCTTCTCCACCTTCTCATTGCCACTCTCCTCCGCGAGGTCGAGAATCAGTCTCGCGATCCGGCCGGGCACGTCCAGCAGGACGAGTCCGCCAATCTTGTCATCGGCCCGACGAAGGCGGCGGGAGATGGCCGTGAGCAGTGCCCAGGCGATTTTCGGGTTGGCTTCGACATGACGCCGGAAATCCTCGCGACGCAGCACCACCAGCGCCGCATCCTCCATGGCGATGACGTGCGCAGAGCGCGGCTGATCGTCGATCAGGGCAAGCTCGCCAAAATGCTCACCCACGCCAAGTATCCCAAGGATCACTTCGCGGCCGTCTTCGCCAATCAGCACCACCTTCACCCGGCCTTCCCGTACAATGAACAGCGAGTCGCCGGGATCGTCCTCGAACAGAATGACGCTGCCTTTCGGATAGCTTTTATCGCGCGTCAGTTCTCCGAACCGGTCCAGGTCGGTGGCGTCGAGCCCACTGAGGATTGGAACCGTGGAGAGGAACTGGGAAGTTTGCACGCAGTAGCGGATTGAAAGAAGCGAACCGGGCAGCAGCGTCGCCAAGGTAGGGCTATCGCAGGCCTACTGTCAATTTCGGCAACTGCTTGCGTGCTTGTCTCTTAGGGCAGGAATGAGGTATATTTTGGCAGTCGTGCAGCCCGCGTGGTGCGTGGGGCACTGCCTGCAGCCGCTTTGGAGCCCGGGCGGCGTGCACCGATGGAACATTTCGTCCTCTTTCAGCATTCGAATCAACATGAAAACCGACATCCATCCCGAATACGCGACGGCCACGGTTAAGTGCGCGTGTGGCAACACGTTCCAGACGCGCTCGACCCAGTCCGAGATTCATACCGACGTCTGTTCCGTGTGTCACCCGTTCTACACGGGTAAGCAGCGACTGCTCGACACCGCTGGCCGAGTGGAGCGCTTCAAGCAGAAGTACGGGACGAAGACCTGAGCCTGCGAGACCGGCTCGACGCCGAACTGGCACGAGCCGCCGACGTAGAACGCGCGCTGAGCGACCCGGCGACCGCGAAGGACGGAAAGAAATACGCGCAGCTCGGCCGGGACCACCGTCAGCTGCAGCGTCTCGTCGAGCTGGCCGCTAACCTGGATCGCCATGAGAACGAGCTCGTTGAGGTCCGCGAGCTCGTTCTGATTGACGACCCCGAAATGGCCGCCGAGGCGCGTGCCGAGCAGCTGCGTCTCGATGCCTCAGTGCAGGCCGTGCTGGACGAAATCCGGCCACTGCTGGTGCCGAAGGATCCGCTCAACGACCGCAACGCTATCGTTGAAATTCGCGCAGGTACCGGCGGCGACGAGGCCGCCCTCTTCGCCGCGGATCTCTATCGCATGTACACGCGATTCCTCGAAGGCCGCGGGTTCAAGCTCGAAGTGCTCTCCATGTCCGAGGGAACGCTCAAGAGCCTCAAGGAAGTCATTTTCAAGGTCTCCGGCGGCGATGGCGGCTACGGGGTCATGCGCTGGGAGTCCGGCGTGCACCGGGTCCAGCGGGTACCCGCGACCGAGAATGCAGGTCGCATCCACACCTCGGCGGCCACTGTTGCCGTGCTGCCAGAGGCCGACGAGATCGATCTCAAGATCGAGGACAAGGATCTCCGGATCGATGTCTTCCGATCGTCCGGTCCAGGCGGACAGAGCGTCAATACCACCGATTCCGCAGTGCGCATCACGCATATGCCATCCGGCCTGGTAGTCAGCCAGCAAGACCAGAAATCGCAGCTGCAGAACAAGCTCAAGGCCATGGAAGTACTGCGTGCGCGGCTGCTGGATCTGAAGGTTCAGGAGCAGGAGTCCGAACGCTCGCGTATGCGGAAGACACAGGTAGGGACGGGCGACCGCTCGGCGAAGATTCGAACCTACAACTTCCCGCAGAACCGCGTGACCGATCACCGAATCGGGTACACGATGCACGAGCTGTCCCAGATTCTCGAAGGCCGTATCGCTCCGCTCATCGACGCGTTGAGCATGGCCAGCGAGCAGGAACAGCTGGGTGAGTGACGCGCTGGCAGTTGCCGGGGCGTCCGTGCGCTCCCTGTACGACGAAACACATGCGACGCTCGTGCATGCCGATGTCGAACGTCCCGCGGATGAAGCGCGCGACATCATTGCGGCCGTGCTCGAAGTACCTCGCTTCTGGCCGGTCACGAACGCCGATCGGCCTGTAGGGGCAGCAACCGTGGATGCAGTCCGACACGCGGCGCATGAGCGGACGCTCGGGGCGCCGTTTGCTTATGCGGTAGGCAGGGCGGCGTTCCGATCCTACACGCTCAGGGTGGATCAGCGCGTGTTGATTCCCCGGCAGGAAACAGAAGAGCTGGTGGATGCGGTCCTCGCGCTGGACCTCGAAGGCACGGCCATCGACGTCGGCACCGGATCCGGTGCGATCGCCATTGCGCTCGCCGCGGAAGGACGGTTCAGTCGGGTGATTGCCACTGATGTCTCACACGATGCGCTGCTGGTCGCCCAGGACAACGTCACACGATGTACGTCGCTGCTGCGAGCGCCGGTTGAACTTCGACAGGGCGCCGCGCTGGCACCTGTCACGGGCACGGGCGCGTCGCTGCTGGTGTCCAATCCTCCCTATATCGCCACACCGGAGGGTCGGGACCTGCCGCCGTCTGTTCGCGATTGGGAACCGCCGCTCGCGCTCTACAGCGGCGTTGATGGAATGCCCGTCACGCGCGCGATCATCAACGGCGCCCGGGACGTGCTGTCCATTGGCGGGGTGCTGGCGCTCGAAGTGGATTGCCGCCGTGCCACCCTGGTGTCCGGGATCATCGAGGCCGAAGGCTTGTTCACCGACATCACCATTAAATTGGATCTCAGCGGCCGAGCGCGATTCGTGCTCGCCCGCCTGCAAGGCTGACTCACCGGTAACCGGAGTATGTCGTGCTCGAAGAGAAGGCGAAGGAACTCGGACGAATCATTGGTCAGAGCAGTGAATACCAGGCCGTGAAGCGCGCCAACGATGCGCTGACGGCGGATGCGGAGGCGGTTGGTCTCATGCGCAAGATGGAAACGCTGCGCAAGGAAGCGCAGCGTCTCATCGAGAGCGGGCAGGAGCCGACGCCCGAGATGGAGCGGCAGCTCGATGAGCTGCTCGAACAGGTGCAGCGCAACGCCATTTACCAGCGCATGGTGTCGGCGCAGACGAATTTCGAGAAGGTTATGACGCGCGTGAACGAGTGGATTCTGCAGGGGATCTCGAAGGGCGCCACCAGCTCGATCATCACACTGGGCTGATGTCCCCCCGCGGCACGCTGATCATCTTCGAGGGAGTCGAGGGAGTCGGGAAGACGACTCAGATTCGCCTGCTCGCGGATGCGCTTGTCGCGCGGAAACACCGTCACTTCGTGATCCGGGAGCCGGGAGGAACAGCCCTTGGCGATGAGATCCGCCGACTCCTGCTCGAGTCGGGAGCCCCGGTCACCGAACGTGCCGAGGCGCTCCTGTTCATGGCGTCTCGAGCGCAGGTCGTGGCCGAGGAGATCGTCCCGCGCCTCGAGCGCGGCGAGGTAGTCATTGCCGATCGCTTTTTCCTGTCGACGTATGCCTATCAGTGTGGCGGGCGGGGCTTGCCTGACGCCGTTGTCCGGCAGGCCAACCGCCTCGCCACGGGCGACCTCGTTCCCGATCTCACACTGCTGTTGGACCTACCGGTGCGCGACGGGCTGGCGCGCATCGCGCAACGCGGCACTCCGGATCGCATCGAACGGTCGGGAACCGGCTTTCACGATCGGGTCGCTGCCGCGTTCGCGAAGTTCAGGGACGCCGAATGGCAGCAGGCCCATCCGGAGTGTGGTCCCGTGGTGATGGTCGATGCCAGTGGTGACACGGAGACCGTGCATGCCCGTATCATGGACGTGCTGGTCGCTCGCTGGCCGGAAACCTTTCGTCTCGGCAGGAGTTTCACAGCAGGGATGTCATGACTTCCACCACACCGTAATGCGCTCTCGAATCTTCATCACCGCCGGAATCATTGGCGCTGTGAGCGTCACTGGCGGCTGGCTGATGCAGCGTGGTGCTGGCGGGGGCGGCGCGGCTTTCGACCGGGCGACACTGTTCGACAACGTGCTGCAGCACGTCACTCGCCATTACGTGGACTCCATCGAGACGGGCGTGCTGTACGAGATGGCCGTCACGGGAATGCTGCGGGAGCTGCGTGACCCGCATACCATCTTCCTGAATCCCGCGCGTCTCGCCCGCCTGAAAGAGAGCACAACCGGTCAGTACGACGGTGTTGGCATCCGCATCGAAGTGCGGGACGAGTGGATCACGGTCATCGCACCGCTTCCGGGGACGCCTGCCGAGCTGGCGGGCATTCAAACGGGTGATCGCATTGTCGAAATCGAGGGCAAGGCCACCCATGGCTGGTCGTCGGATGACGCGACGCAGGCGATTCGAGGCAAGCCCGGCAGCTCGGTGAGCTTCCTGGTCGAGCGACCTGGAACGCTGGCACGGATCCCGTTCACTCTCAAGCGGAGGGCCGTGCACCTGCGGTCTGTCCAGCACGTGAGTCAGCTGCGTCCGGGCGTTGGCTTCGTTGACGTGGACATCTTCAGCGATTCAACAGCGGAGGAGCTGGATGCTTCCATCCAGCAGCTTCGGAAGGAAGGCATTTCATCGCTGATCGTCGACCTGCGCGACAACCCGGGCGGATTGCTCGACCAGGGCGTCAGCGTTTCGGATCTGTTCCTTGATCGAGGGCAGAAGATCGTTGGCATGCGGGGCCGGGTGCGTGACGCGAACCGCATGTTCGAGGACCGTGCTCCGCAGCGCTGGCCGGATCTGCGGGTGGTGGTGCTGATCGATAGCGGCAGCGCCAGCGCGTCGGAGATCGTCGCGGGGGCATTACAGGATCACGATCGGGCGCTTCTCGTCGGGACCACGAGCTTCGGCAAGGGAAGTGCGCAAAGCCTGTACGGCATGACGGACGGTGGTGCCCTGAAGGTCACGACCGCCCGGTGGTTCACGCCCCTGGGCCGCAGCATCGACCGGCCGAGCCGGGTTGACGACGACGAAGACACGGAGAGCGCGGCCGATCCGCTTGCGCCGTCGGACTCGACGCGGCGTGCGAGTGCGAGATTCACGACCAGCAGTGGCCGTGGCGTGTTCGGGGGTGGTGGAATAACACCTGATGTTATTGTGAGTGACGTCCAGCTCGCGGAGGCAGATCGCGCGTTCACCACTGCGCTGGGTGGCAAGCTGCCGGCATTCCGGGACGCGCTGGCGTCGCATGCGCTATCCCTTCGCGGAAGCAAATCTCTTTCGTCCGCCCGCTTCGAAGTGTCGCCCGCGATGCGTGAGGATCTGTGGCGCCGCATGGTGGCGCGCGGCATAATGGTAGATCGCGCGGTCTACGATGCCTCTCCACTCGTGGGCCGGCTGCTCGGAACGGAGATCGCGAAGTACGTCTTCGGCCTCGAGGCGGCGTTTCAGCGGGGGACGCGGGAAGACCGGGCGATCCTCACGGCCGTCGAGCTGCTGACCGGGGCGCGATCGACCGCTGACCTTCTGGCGCGCGGTGCTGCGCGCGCCCTGGTGGACGCAGAGTCCCAGCCGAAGTGACGGATCGCGTGTTCGTGCTGGGGGCGGGGCGCGCCGGTCGTGGGTTGGCCCGCGCCCTTCGCGCATCGCGGGTCGAGATCGTGGGGCTGCATGGTACGCAGGCCATCGCAGAGGAGGGGATTACCGCGGGTGTGATTCCATTGACGATCCGGAACGCGACGATCGTCATTGTGGCAGTTCGCGATGCGCAGCTCGATGCCGCCCTTCGAGAGCTGGCGGCAGCGCCGATGGACGAGGCGGCGGTGGTGCTCCATGCGAGCGGCGGAGCGGAGCCTGCGGCGCTCGATGAGCTTCGCGCGTCCGGCCGAGCGGCGGGAACTTTTCATCCGCTCGTTCCACTCGCCGATCCCAACCGGGCGGCCGAAGTGCTTACGGACGCGTGGATCGGCATCGATGGGGATGACGCGGCGCTGGATGCGGGTCGTCGACTGGCGGCCCGTCTCTCGGCGCATATCATGCGGATTCCGCGTGGCGAGAAAGCGCGGTATCACGTCGCCGCGGTATTTGCGGCGAATTTTCCAACAGTTCTCGCCGCGGTCGCTCACCGCCTGCTGAGGGGGGCGGGGGTGCCGGAAGCCCACAGCTGGGACGCCGTGCTGCATCTGATGGTCGCGTCCGTGGGCAACATTCACGCGAACCGCCCGGTCGATGCGTTGACGGGTCCGATCGTGCGCGGCGATGTTGAGACCGTGAGAACTCACCTGACGGCCCTTCGCGAGGATCCGGAGGCGATCGCGATTTACCGCTCGCTCTCTCGTGCGGCGGTGGAAATCGCGCGGCAGGGTGGAACGGACGAGGCGCTGCTCGAGGAAATTGCGCGGGCGATCGACGCCGAGGGCTGATTCCGAACGGCTGAGCGAGGCAGGAAGTCGTTCGGTCGGCAAGACCGACTCGCAACGTGGTTTGAACTGAACTGCGAGTGACCGGATTCTACGGATCTGAACGGCGATTCCACGAATTGATCAGCCACGAGTGCGGCGGATTCCGGCCGCTCTTAATTCAAGAGAAAAACAATAACAAGCACAAAAAAATTGCGCGGGGCGATGCTGCCCTTTGTCGCGCGCTGATCAATCCGTTGAATGTTGTTTGAAAATCGGTTGAATCAGGTCACCCGCCGTGAACGAGCATTGTCTCCCTGGGGAAACTCATACGAGCGACGATCTGGCGACCGGGAGCCCGGCCCCGATCGGCTACGGCTGCTCGAAGACTTTCACTCCCTTGGGCGCCGAAAAAATGAACGCCGAATTGGGAATTATGGCATTCAACTTCACGGATGAGAGCTTGACGGTGCGCACCACGCCACTGGCATCCGTGATCTCGAACTCGCGGATAAGACCATCGGCGGTATCGACCCAGACTTTGGCTTTCGTGAATTCCACGGGCACCTTGGCATCCGGCCTGGGCGTCAGAGTCAACTCATGCACCGTCCGCTTGTTCGCGGTACGCTTGCCGCCATCGCTCACCGTGAAGCGCTCGCGCGGATTCGTGAACAGCTCGGCCATCAGATCGGTGGAACCTGCCATGCCGGCGCCGATGGGCAGCTTGTACGCCTGGCCCGGCGTGGTGCTCGGGGTGTAGACCCAGACGAACCGGCCATCGGCGACGATGCGGTCGCCCTTGGGGTCGGTAAACCGGATTTCAAGGCGATTCGGACGCCGTTGCTGGATCTGGCCGCGAGAGCGATAGCTGCTTCCGGTGAGCGGATTGAAGAGCGTCTGCTCCATGTTCGCACGCACCGTCTTGACCTTCGCGTAGGCGGCAACGGCACGGTCGAGCGTGACGTCAACGGTTTGCGCGTGGACCGCGGATGCCCTGAGGGACAGGACGAGGAGCGAGGCGAGCAGGGCGGTCGGTCCAGGCGTGGGCATCGGGCTCCGGGAAGTATTGCGTATTGCGTCCCTGCGTCTTGCGATCTGCGTTCTGCGTTCTGCGTCCTGCGTCCTGCGTCCTGCGTCCTGCGTCCTGCAAACTGCAAACTGCTACTGCTACTTCAACTGCTACTGCTACTGCGAACAGTGCGCTGAATCACGTGAGAGGATCGTTACCGGCGGCGTACCGCAACAACTCGCAGTGCATTCATTACCCTGCCGATGCAGTGGCAGTTCCCGGTGCCGGCATCACCGAGCGGCCAATCGCCTGCGCAATGGCACGCAGCTCCGGCATCAGCGATGCAAACTGATCGGGAAAGAGAGACTGTGCGCCGTCGGAGAGAGCACGGTCCGGTGACGGGTGCACCTCGATCATCAGACCATCGGCACCGGCCGCGATAGCCGCGCGCGCCATTTGGGGAACGCTGTCGCGACTGCCGGTGCCGTGACTCGGGTCGGCGATGATCGGCAGGTGTGACAGCCGCTGGACGACCGGAATCGCGGTGAGGTCGAAGAGATTCCGGACCGCGGTATCGAAGCTACGCAGGCCGCGCTCGCAGAGAATGACCTGGCTGTTGCCTTCCGACAGCACGTACTCCGCACTCAACAACAGGTCGGTGATTGTCGCCGCCATGCCGCGCTTGAGCAGCACCGGCTTTCCCATTCGTCCGACGGCTTTCAGCAACGAGTAGTTCTGCATGTTCCGCGCGCCGATCTGGATGCAGTCCGCGTGCTCCGCGACGAGCGCAGCACCCTCCTCATCCATCGCTTCGGTCACAATCGCCAGTCCGGTCTCCGCGCGCGCGAGGACGAGCATCTCCAGGCCGCGTTTGCCAAGCCCCTGAAAGGAGTACGGCGAGCTCCGCGGCTTGAACGCTCCGCCACGGAGCGCGCTCGCACCCGCCGCCTTCACCGCGCGAGCCGCCGCCACGATCTGCTCCTCGCTCTCGACGGAGCAGGGTCCGGCGATCACCACGACGGCACTTCCCCCGATGCGGACATCCTTCCCAATCGTGACGACCGTGTTCTCGGAGCGCCATTCGCGCGATACCTGCTTGTACGGCTGCGACACGTGAATGACCTGTGCGACGCCCGGCAGGGCCTCGATGCGTGAGCCATCCACACGTCCATCATTACCGACCAGACCCACGGCGGTCCGCTGCGCTCCCGGCATCGGCCGCGCCTCGTAGCCGAGCTCCTCGATCAACTGGACGACTCGATCGATCTCCGCGCGGGTGGCACCCTGCTGCATGACTACGAGCATTCACAATCAGCGATAAGAGAAATAATCGCGCGATGCGCAGTCCGTCTGCGCTCGCGTGCGCGCTTCCTAGGCGATACCGTGTCCGGCCCCGCTCTCCCACTGCCAGCCATCAGACGTCACGACCACGGTGCCATCGTAGCCTGCGCTGACAATACCCAGTACATCGACACGGTCGAGCGGTGGATACAAATGGGTCAGGGCCATCACGCCGGGGCGAGCTCGCCTGGCGAGGGCGGCGCACTGCTCCGGCGTGAGATGCTCGGGAATGGCCATCGACGCGGGCAGTGAGCACTCACACAGCAGGAGGTCGCATCCCGCAGCCCATTCCGCAAACGAGTCGTCGTAGCCTGTGTCTCCCGAATAGACCACCCGCGCCGTCGCATCCTCGACGGAATATGCCACACTCTCCACGGTATGGGGAACCTTGCGGCACGACAACGACACGTCGCTCGCGAGGGCCACGCAATCGCCAGGGACCATTTCCCGCACGGTCATAGGGAAGCCGGGCTCGCTTACCCACTCGCCGTGCGCGGCGGCCAAACGCTCGAGCAGCACGCGCGTACCCACCGGACCAATGATCTCGAGCGGCGCGCTGCGTGCCGGCAGATCCCCATGACGCCACGCAAAGATAAGCGTCGGCAGATCCCCGACATGGTCCATGTGAAAATGTGTCAGCGCCACATGGGTGATGGACATCCATGGAATCGCGTATTCAGTCAGCCGCTGCAGAACGCCACTGCCGCAATCCATGAGAAGACGAATCTCACCCACCTCGACGAGATGTCCGGCGCGCACCCGGTGGGGAGTAGGCGCGATAGTGCCGGTGCCCAGCGTCGTGAGCCTGATCATCGTCCCTGGAAGTACACCTTCTTGATCGACTGGCCCCGGTCGGTTCGCAATCTCAACAAATACAGACCGCGCGGCACGAAACGCCCGTCGTCGGCCCGGCCATCCCAGCTGAATCGCGCATCGCACCCGGTGGCTTCGGCGGTCAGCCGGCCGTACTGCCCGGCGGGAAGCACCTCCGGCAGCTCACTCTGCTGAAGCAGCGTGCGGACGAGGTTGCCCCGCAGGTCGCGGATGTCGAGGAGCACCGGGCTCCGGTCGCTGAGGTCGAACCAGATACAGGTACTGGTTCGCCCACCACTCGGAAAC
>JBKJRV010000417.1:0-7288 GCA_046593115.1 Gemmatimonadaceae bacterium | reverse complement strand
GGCAAGAGCTCGATACGGGTCGAGCTCGCCGGCATAGCGATAGCTCGCCCAGTGCACATTTGCGGCGGCGAGTCCGGCATACGCCGGGGCGAACGATGGATCGAGGCGTACGGCGTCCTCGAACGCCTTCATGGCTCGCTCCAATCCATCACGCGTGCGATTCTGACGCCAGTAGGTGCCGCGCAGATAAGCTTCGTACGCCAGCGGGTCGCCAGTGCGCGACGCATTACCCTGAGCCCGCGGCGCGTCCGCACCGGGTACGAGCTTGCCGCTGATAGCCCTGGCAATTTCCTCCTGCACTCCGAACACGTCACGGACGCTTCGGTTGTACGTGCCCGCCCACAGATGACTGTCGGACGCGGCATCGATCAGCTGGACTACCACTCTGATCGAATCGCCATTGCGCCGCACGGAACCTTCGAGGACATGCCGGACGTTGAGTGACTCTGCGATCTGCGGCAGCGTCAGCGAGGATCGCTTCAACGCGGCCACCGAGGTTCTCGAAATCACCTTGAGTCCGCGCACCTGAGCGAGTTGCGCGATGATCTCCTCGGTGATGCCCTCGGTAAAGTAGGCTTCAGCCGCGGCGCCACCGATGTTATCGAACGGCAGGACCGCGACCGATGAGACGTACTCGGCGACACGGGGATCCTGTGCGGCCGCACGTGTCGCGGGACGACGCATGCCTTGGTACGCCATCCAGAGTCCGACAGCAACAATTGCGATCACTGCTGCAATTCCCCGGGCGAGGAAGAACCGACGCGCAAAGGTCGATTTTCCCGGGTCGATTCCCGCAGCTTTCGCTACAATCGTGGGCAGGTGATCCCGCAATTCCTGCGCGCTCTGCCACCGGTTGCGTGGATCTTTCTCGAGCGCCTTCATGACGGCCTGCGCGAGTTGCGGCGGCGTGTCCGGCCGGTGTGAACTGAGCGGGTCTGGCGGGGTGAGGACGTGAGCCGCCAACAGCGCCTGCGGAGAGGTTGCGACAAAGGGCGGACGGCCCGCCAGCGCCTCATAGACCAGCGCGCCGAGGGAGTAGATATCCACGCGATGATCCGCGTCGGGATCGGCGCTCACCTGCTCGGGAGCCATGTACGCGGGCGTGCCGAGTGATACCCCGACCGATGTGCTGAAGCCACCCCTGGTCGCTGCGTCCAGCGCTTTCGCGACTCCGAAATCGGTGACGTATGCGTGGTCGTTCGTCAGCAGGATGTTGTCGGGCTTGATGTCACGGTGGACAACGCCGCGGCTGTGCGCATAGTGCAACGCGTCAGCAACTTCCCGAAACATGCGCAGGACGAAATCCACCGGCAGCGGGCCCTCGCGCCGAATTCGCGCACGGAGCGACTCGCCTTCGATCAGCGGCATGGTGTAATAGAGCACGTCAGCCGCCACGCCTGACGAGAGCACAGGGACGATATGGGGGTGCTGCAGCTGCGCGGCGAGTTGTGTTTCGCGACGGAAGCGGTCGATGCTTACGCCTGCCGCGAGCTCTGGCGGAAGGACCTTGATCACGACGCGCCGCTTGAGTGCGGTTTCCTCCGCATCGAAAACCCGGCTCATCCCGCCGCCACCGAGCTCCGCAATGATGCGATAGGAAGCGCCGAGCGCGCCTTGCAGCTGTTCGCGAAGGTCGTCCGCCATGGTCTCCAGGTAATGCCCGAGGCTAACTTACCAGCGCCGTGAGAGGACGGCCAGCCAGAGCACGTTGACGTCGACCGGAGGGGGCAATGTTGCGGACGGAATTCTCCAGGCGATGTCCAGCGTGATCCCTTCGCTGGAAGCATGGCCCATCGGTCATGACGATGTCACCGCGGCGAGGCAGCGGCTGAGACCGTATCTCGTACCGACACCGCTGCGAAGCTATCCTCAGCTCGACGAATGGATCGGCAGCGGTGTCAGGGTCCTCGTGAAACACGAGAACCACCAGCCGACCAACTCCTTCAAGATCCGAAACGGTCTGTCCTTCGTTACCGGGTTGACGCCCGACGAGCAGCGTCGCGGTGTCGTCGCGGCCTCGACGGGGAATCACGGACAAGGTATCGCGTACGGCGGGAAGCTGCTCGGCGTCGATGTCACGGTCTGCGTTCCCGCTGGCAACAATCCCGAAAAGAACGCCGCGATGCGCGCGCTGGGCGCACGAGTCGTGGAGGAAGGTGCGAGCTACGATGATGCGGTCGGCGTGATGACCCGCATCGCGCGCGATGAAGGACGTGTCATCGCGCATTCGACTAACGATGCGCGTGTGATCGCCGGAGCGGCGACGATGACCGCCGAGATGCTGGAGCAGGCGCCCGAGCTCGACGCGTTGGTGCTCGCGGTGGGTGGTGGTTCTCAGGCCGTTGGCGCGTTGACGGTATGTCGCGCGGTGGCGCCTCGCATCGAGGTGTTTGGCGTGCAGGCGGCCGGTGCGCCTGCAATTCATGACTCGTGGCATGCGCGTCAGCGATTGACGTCGCCCGAGGCCAGAACGTTCGCCGAGGGTGTCGCGACGCGGGCAACGTATGACTTCACGTTTCCGGCGTTGCTGGAGGGGCTCACCGGCTTTGTCACCGTGACCGACGCTGAGATCGCTGAAGGTGTGCGCGTGCTGTTGTCGGCGACGCACAATTTGGTGGAGGGTGCGGGCGCCGTGGGGCTGGCGGGTCTCAGGACACTGCGGGACCAGCTAGCGGGCCGCCGGGTTGGGGTTGCTCTTTCAGGGGGGAATCTTGATGCGGTGACGCTCGGGAGGATTCTCCGGAAGGAGATTTGATATCACGGGAAGGCAGATCCCGACGCTCGCTCCGCTCGCGCGGGATGACAGGTAAGGCCCTGCGTCATGCGTCCTGCGTCCTGCGTCCTGCATCCTGCGTCAGCGGGCCAACCGGCGTACATTGCAACGAGCCCGGCTTCGCCGTGCGCCCACCATCCGACTCATTCGGTACCGCATGCCTCGCTACATCGCACTTCTGCGCGCTATCAATGTCGGCGGTCACGTCGTGAAGATGGACAGGTTGCGCACCCTGTTCGAGGAGCTTGGGTTCTCGGACGTCTCCACGTTCATTGCGAGCGGCAACGTGCTTTTCGAGACTCCCTCAAAGGATGTTGCCGCCATCGCGCAGCAAATCGAAGAGCATCTCATGCAGGCCCTGGGCTACGACGTCGTGACGTTCATCCGCACGCCGAAGCAGGTGGAGAAGATCGTGGAGCTGCAGCCCTTCCCCGCTACCGAGGTCGATGTTGCAGGCACCGGACTGTACGTCGGGTTCCTCTGCAAGGCTCCGACGCCTTCGGCGCGGGAAAAGCTCATGAAGCTCGGCTCAAAGGAGAACGAGTTTCGCGTGCGCGAACGCGAGGTCTACTGGCTGGTGCGGACCAAGGTGAGTGATTCGAGCTTCTCCGGCTCGAAAATGGAGCGGGTGCTCGGAATGCCGATGACGATGCGCAATATCACGACGGTGCGGAAACTGGCGGCGCTACAAACAGCAACCGCGGTGGCGCCAGCAAAGAAACCGTCCCACGCTCGGTAGGGACACGCCCGGCCTACGCGGCTATCTTCTGCGTCCCGGTCAAGGTGCGGGCGAACGCGATTTCGTTGCACGCGAAACGGCGAGCGCAGCCAATGCAGTCTCGGCGAATCTTTTCCGGATAGCGTGCGCGCTCGACGCGGTGGTACCCGATCGCGCCGAAGAAGCCCGGCTCGAGCGTGAGGGCAAACAGTTCCGTCGTCCCCCGCTTCACCGCGAGCGCCTCGACGGCACGCACGACCGCCTTGCCCAGCCCCAGGCCATGCGCCTCCGGCGCGACGGCGATCGCAGCGACCTCGGACAGGCTCGGGGCGTACTCCTTTAACGCGCCGCAAGCCATCACCGTCCCACGCGCGTCCACGGCGACGACATAGTCATCGATCGCCAGTGCGATCTGTTCCGGCGTGCGGAGCAGCATCACACCGTTTCTGGCGAATCGATTATTGAGTGCCGCGATGGCGAAGGCATCGGCCGACCGCGCGGAGCGGACGACAACGCCAGTGACGACAGGTGTCATCACAGCACCTCTTCGAGAATGGCCAGACCCTTCGCCAGCTCATCACGCGTGGCGATGAGTGGCGGCAGCAGGCGGATCGTATAGTCTCCCGCGGTGCAGACCAGCAGTCCCGCCTCGAGCGCGGCGGTGACGACATGTCCGGCGGTACCCATCACATCAGCGCCCCACATGTACCCGACGCCACGCACGGCGCGGATGCGCCCCGTGCGGCGGCCGATGTCAACGAGTTCCTGGCCCATCCACTCGCCATTGGCACGCACCTGCGCGAGGAGGGCTTCGTCGCTCACGCGGTCGAGTACATGCATCGCGACACTGGCGACAAAGGGTCCGCCGCCGAACGTCGTTGCGTGGTCACCGGGCTGGATGGTTGCTGCGATTTCATCGGTGAGGAGGATGGCACCCATCGGCAGCCCGCCGGCCAGTGGCTTCGCCAACGTGACCATATCGGGCTCGACACCGAGCTGCTCGTAGGCGAACAACGACCCGGTGCGTCCCAGGCCACACTGAATCTCATCGAAGATCAGCGCGATGCGGCGCTCCCGGGTCAGGGCGCGCAACTCACGCACAAAGCCGGCGTCGAGCACGCGCACACCGCCCTCACCCTGCACGGGTTCGAGGATCAGCGCCGCGACCGTCTCGGCGTCCAGCGCTCGAGCCAGATCCTCGATATTCCGCTCGACGATGGAGATCCCACCGGCGAGCGGGCGAAACGGAAGGCGATACGCCGGCCGGTCCGTGGCGGCGAGCGTTCCGAACAGGCGCCCGTGAAAACCGCCGCGCAGGGCAATGATCTCGTGCTTCGCCGGGTTCTCACCACCGGCAACCGACCGCGCCCAGCGACGGGCGAATTTGAACGCGCCTTCGTTCGCCTCCGCGCCGGAATTGCAGAAGAACACCTTGTCGGCGAAAGAGCGCGCAACGAACGCCTGCGCCAGCCGCTGGGCGGGCTCGGTGGCATACAGATTCGAGGTATGTACGAGTCCATCGGCCGCCGCGTGCAAGGCCGCGGTCAGTCCCGCGTCACCATAGCCGAGCGCGTTGACGGCGATGCCGCTCACGAAATCGAGATACGACCGCCCTGCGGCGTCGAACAGGTAGACTCCTTTCCCCCGAACCAGATCAACCGCGGCCGGCTTGTAGGTGCCGAGCACCGCGGACGGGCGTTCGCCAACAATGGCGCGTCGGGGAGCACGGTCGGCAAACGGTGCCGGATGCGGTACGACTTCGGATTCCGTTGCCATCGCGTTTGCGAAGGCAGAACGTACGGGGGGATGGACGGACGTCATTGCCGGACTCCTGCTGAGGCCATACTGCCTGACACGTTGTCGAGGTCCGAAGAGTCCGAAGCCTCCGCGTCATTCTGAACCACCTGCGTCCTGCGTCCTGCGTCCTGGGTCAGTTTGCCGGGGTTCGAGCGCGCCATAGTAGTGCCGCTCGTGGCATCGTTCAGCAGCGAGAGGTCGCCGATGCGCACCCGGGCGATGCCGCCCTCCAGTGCCACGATCGCCGCCTCCAGCTTGGCGGCCATTCCCTTCACCGCGATCCCTCTGGTCAACAGTGTGCGGGCGCCTTCGGCGGACAGCGCGGGGATGACGTCGCCGTCGACGAGCACACCGGGGACATCCGACACCAGCAACAATTCCGTGGCGTCAACAGCGATCGCGATGACCGCGGCCGCATCATCGCCGTTGACATTGAGCGCAGCACCGAGCGTGTTCGACACGTTCCGGCTCACCGGCGACACGACCGGAACGCGACCGGCGTCCAGAAGTGCGTGCAGGATGGCGGGTCGCACTGTCGTCACTTCGCCGACATGTCCCAACCGTGCCGGATCCGAGGGCGACGCGCCGATGAGGCCATCGTCTTCGCCGGAAATACCCACCGCCGCGACACCCTCCGAAACGAGCGCCGACACGAGCTGCTTGTTGGCGAGGCCGGAAAGCGCCATGCGAACGAGATCGACATCCTCCGCGCTCGTGATGCGTCGCCCGCCATCGAATCGCGCCTCGATGCCGAATGCCTGTTGCAGACGCGTTACCGCATCGCCGCCGCCGTGGACGAGCACCATTCGGTGCTCGCCAAACTGCCACTGTGCGGCAATCAGTGCCGCGAGCGACGGATGCTGTTGAGCGCGACCGCCAATCTTGATGACGCACGTCATGCGGGGAGTCCGGCGCACTCTGGGAGTCCGAGCATGAGGTTCGCGTTCTGCATCGCCTGTCCGGCTGCGCCTTTCAGAAGATTGTCGATCGCCGACAGCACCAGCAGCGTCGGCACCCGTGTCCCCTGCAACGCCATGGCGGCGATGCGGATGACATTGCGGTGCACGACATCGCGGAGCGTCGGTGGCTCGCCGGTGATCTCGACGAATGGCTCGCTCGCGTACGCGTCGTGCCAGGGGGCGAGCACATCGTCCAGTGCCGCCTTCAGCGGCACTGTCATGGTGGACAGAATGCCGCGGGCGACAGGCAGGAGATGCGGTGTGAAGACGAGATCGACGTCAGCGCCAAAGCGCCGGGTGACCGCGCGCATCTCGTCGAGATGCTTGTGCGTGTTGCCCACGCCGTACGCGCGATAGTCCTCCGAGACTTCGGCGAACATGAGGTCACGCCGCGGCGAACGGCCGGCCCCGCTGACACCGCTGGCGGCATTGATGGTGATCGTTGCGCCGTCGGCGACGAGGCCGCGCGCGAACAGGGGAGCGAGTGCCAGCAGCACCGAGGTGGGATAGCAGCCGGGATTCGACACGACGTCAGCGCCCGATATCTCGGACCGCGCGAGCTCGGTGAGACCGTACGGCGCGCCGTCCACTCCGCTGCCGGGGCGAAGGTCGGCCGAGAGATCAACGACGCGCGCGCCGGCGTTACGCGCGCGCGCGACCCAGTGATGCGACGCACCATGCGGCAGGGCGCTGAAGATGAGTTCGGCGTCGCCGAGGGTGGCGTCATCCGTGGCGATCAGGGGGATGGTCTGTCCGTCGATGCGCGCGGAGGTGCCTCGCTGGTCGTGAGCGGTGGCGAACGCGAGCTCCAGCGATGGGTGTCGCTGGATGAGGGAGCAGAGTTCATGGCCGGCGTAGCCGCTGGCCCCGAGCACACCCACTGGTATTTTATTCACCATTAATGCATAATCATGCACAAGGCTGGCGTCAATGGATTGGTTCGAGTTTGGTTGGGGTGCGAAGTTGTCGGGGCGGCAACGTGGTGCGTGGTGCGTGGTGCGTCACGTTTGGTCACCGGTCTGATCGCCGGGCCTTCACCAG
>JBKJRV010000393.1:0-5753 GCA_046593115.1 Gemmatimonadaceae bacterium | reverse complement strand
TTCGAACCTGGCGTCCGGACATCGTCCACGCACATGATGCGCGATCGCACGCCGTCGCCCTGCTCGCACTGTTCCGTCGTCCCGGCATACCGCTCATCGTGACGCGCCGAGTGGCCTTCGAGCCGAAGAGCGGTCGCCTCAAGTATGGTCGGCGGGTACGGCGCTTCATCGCCATTTCGCACGCCGTGCGGGACGCGCTCGAGCGAGGCGGCGTCGAGCCGTCGCGCGTGACCGTCGTCTACTCCGGTGTCCCTTCCCCTTCGGATGTGGCTCCACGGGACTGGCGCTCCGAGTGCGGCTGGCCCGCCGATGTGGTGATCTGCGGCGTCGCGGGCGCCATGACCGCCGAAAAAGGCGTTGATAGGCTCGCGGAGATTGCTGCGGCGCTTCCGGCAGATGCCCGTGCGCGCGCTCGTCTCCTGTTGCTCGGCGGGCGACGGGTGGGCAAGGATGTTCTGGGCGGAGTGGAGACGTTCTTTGCTGGTTTCGTCGATGCCGTACAGCCGGCGATGGCCGGCCTCGACGTGCTCTGGCACCCGTCGAGCAGCGAAGGTCTGGGCACCGTCGTCATCGATGCGATGGCGTTGCGGGTGCCTCCAGTGGCCTTCGCGGTGGGCGGACTCGTGGAGCTCATTGAGCCGGATCGATCCGGCCTGCTCGTGCCGCGCGACGACGTCCGGCAGTTCGCGGTGGCGGCGGCCCGGCTCATCGGCGACGCGACCCTGCGGCGTCAGCTGGGCGAGGCCGGCCCGGCACGTGCACGCGCCTTCGACGTCACTCGCATGGTGGAGGGTACGCTGGGCGTCTATACGGGCGTACTGAACGCAAGCACCGCGACGGAGTAATACAAGTCTGGCGGGCTGGTGTGTTGGGTCCGTATTTTTCGATCGTAAGCCATGACCAGCGAGGGGCAGTGCTCTATTTCTGCATTCCGGCTCATAACGAAGCGTCGACGATTGGCGTACTGCTGTGGCGCATCCGCACGGTGTTCCAGGAGTACTCGCGCGACTACGAAGTCATCGTGTACAATGACGCCAGCACTGACGACACGGTCGCCACGCTAGCGCCGTACGCCAAGGTTCTACCAGTAACCACAATTACCGGATCGACACGCGTCGGCTATGCCGGTGCCGTGGAAGCGCTGGTTCGCGCGGTCTCCAGGCGTACCCGTTATCCTCGGCGTGATGCCATGGTGCTCATCCAGGGCGACTTCACCGACCAGCCCGAGCATCTCCCCGAGCTCGTGAAGCGCTTCGAGGGGGGGGCCGACATCGTCGTGGCGGAACGTGACGACGTCGCGACGGCACCGGTGCCCGTACAGCGTTTCCGTCGCATCGCACGGTGGGTCCTCAAGCCCTTCGTGAGCCTTCCGGGCGTCAACGACCCGTTCGGTGGCTACCGGCTGTATCGCATCTCCGTTCTCCGCGATCTGCTCAAGGCCACTGGAGACGCTCCCATTGCGCGGGGCGACGGGTGGGCGGCCAACGTGGATCTGCTGCGCCGCGCGAGTGAGCACGCGCGCCGGGTCGAGACGGTAGTCGTTGCGCCGCGATATGACATCCGGTCGCGCGCTACCCGCGTCCGCCCTCTCGCGGACGCGGTCGAGCTGTTTCGCTATGCGCGAGCAACGCGCTCCGCCCCTGCTTCGGCCGCGGCGGCACGGTCATGATGCCGATCGGCGGGACCATACTGGCCGTGATGATGGCATTCGGTGCGCAAGGCGCGCCACGAGACTCGATGCCAATCCCTTTTGGCGTTGGAGAAAAGCTCGTCTACGACGTGAAATTCGGCAAAGTGCGTGTGGGCTCGGGCAGCATGGAGGTCATGTCCATCGATACCCTTCGCGGGGTCGAGGTCTTCCACACGACCTTCAAGCTGAAGGGCGGAACCTTCTTCTATCGGGTCAATGACCTGCTGGAGAGCTGGTTCGACCGGAAAACCATGACGTCGCTCCGGTTCCGGCAGGACATGGAGGAAGGAGGGAAGAATCGGGAAAAGGCCTACGATATTTATCCTGAGCGCGCGGTCTATGTCGAAGAAGGCAAGGAGGAAAAGCCCTCCGTGAGTGAGCCACTCGATGACGCCAACTTTCTGTACTTCATTCGTACCGTGCCGCTCGTTGTCGGTGAGACCTACGAGTTCAACCGGTATTTTCGCCCGGACCGGAATCCGGTGCGGATCAAGGTGCTGCGCAAGGAACGGATCGAAGTTCCGGCGGGAAAGTTCGAGACGATTGTCGTGCAGCCCATTATCAAGACCAAAGGCATCTTCTCGGAGAATGGCCACGCCGAAGTCTGGCTGGCTGACGACAGCACGCGTATCATGCTGCAGATGAAGTCGCGACTGTCGTTCGGTACCCTCAACCTGTACCTCAAATCGTACAAGCCGACTCCGCAGGCGACGGCCCCGCGCGAGTAGACATTCCGGAGGCCGACCTGTCGGCCATCCGGACGGTTCCAGTCGCGCGCCGCCCGAACAAGGTGCGCTCCGAGGAGTTCGCGACGCCTCCGGCCGGCGACGGATCGTTCGACGCCTTTCTCCGTTCCCTTCCTGACGTCCTGGTTGCGCGCGATTTCTCGCGCCTCATCGACGCCATCGTCTCCGCCGCTCGCGGCCGTCGCTCGGTCGTCGTCATGCTTGGCGGTCACGTGGTGAAGACCGGAGTGGCGCCGCTGCTGATCGACCTCATGCAGCGACGCGTCATCACCCATGTCGCGATGAATGGTTCGGCGGCCATTCATGACTACGAGATCGCCCGCTTTGGTGGCACATCCGAAGATGTCGCCGCCGGGCTGAAGGACGGCACATTCGGGATGGCGGAAGAAACCGGCCGCGAGATGAATGCCGCTTTCACCAGTGGCATGCGGGGCAACCTGGGCATGGGTGAGGCGCTCGGAGTCTCACTCGAGCGCGCGACGCAGCTCGCTCACCCCGAACAGTCCATTCTGCTCGCGGCGCGCACCCTGGGCGTCGTCGCAACCGTCCACGCGGCACTCGGCGCCGAAATCATCCATCAGCATCCGTCGGCCAACGGCGCCGCGATTGGGGATACCAGCCACCGCGACTTTCGGCGACTCGCCGCGGCGCTTCCGGGACTGCACGACGGTGGCGTGGTCTTGAACCTCGGAAGCGCCGTGATCATGCCGGAAGTGTTTCTCAAGGCACTGACCATCGCGCGGAATCTGAACGCCGGCCGTCCAACGGGCTTCTTCGCCTGCGACCTCGACATGCAGCGACACTACCGTCCCCGGGTGAACGTCGTGCAGCGACCGACCATGCACGGGGGGACGGGCATCGAGATCACCGGGCATCACGAGATCATGATTCCCCTGCTGGCATGGGCCGTGGTATCCCGAATGACCGCGGCCACTCCGTGAAAGCAGAACGGGAGCCCGGCGACATGCCGGACTCCCGCTCTGGATGGTGACGTCGGTGGACTCGGAGGAATCGCCGCCTCCCGCCATCGAGCTTGACCACTGCGGGCTCGCCAGCACCGTGGGATGCACCGAATCGTTCGGCGAAATCGACGAAAGGCGGACTTTCTATTATCTCCTGATCAAACGAAGTACGTACTGTAAAGTGCCAGTAGAACCATAAAAACGTATGCGAGTGTCCCTGCCGCAATCATGCTTAGAGATTTCGCGCCATTTCGATGCATGGTTCGTATCAAGCACGCGGTCGCGCACACGGGCAGCGTCGCCAACAGGAAATAAGTGAGTAAGGGCGTTTCGCGGGAAGTCTGACTCTGCCAATCGATTACTCCAATCACGAGCCCAAGCGTACCGAAGGCCGCGCAGGCGAGGACGAGCCGTCGCATTTGATGATCGGAATTGAGTCGCGAGGATGGAGAATACAGCTCCAAGGACACCCGGTAGGATGAGCGCAGAGAAATCGATCATATGAGGTCGACTGAGAACATTGTACCTCCGCCGGAGGACTTGCGCCGCCACATAGTCCGGGTGTGACGCCGTCGCCTATCTCGGACCGTCCGGCGCTGGAAACGTGGCGAGTGCCGCGACCACCTGTTCCCTGAGTTCGGGAAGACGCTCACTCACGGCCGCCCACACCACATCAGGATCGATGTCGAAGTAGCCGTGTACGAGGTGATCGCGCATCCCGATGATCAGTCGCCACGGCACATTGGGATGCGCGTCGCGAAATGATGGCGACAGATGGCGCGATGCTTCGCCGATGATCTGGAGCCGGTTCACCATCCATACCTGCGTCCGCTCGTCCGCATCGAACGATTCACGCGTGGTTCGGTACCGCTCGATGTCGGCAATCGCATCCCGGATATCCAACAAGCAGCCCTGATCGGATCTCACGGTTCGAGATGTCAGATTGGGATGGCATCGCGCAGCACCCGCTCTCGCGTCCGCGGGCGCAGGCCGCCTTCGGTCACCACGTCGACACGGCGTCCGAGCAAGTCCTGCAAATCCATCAGCAACCCGCCAACATCGAACAAGCTCCGACCCGGCGCCATCCGGACCAGGAAATCGATGTCGCTTGATTCATCGGCATCGCCACGGGCTACGGAGCCGAATACCCGGACGTCCGTCGCGCCGTATTTCGCGGCAAGGCGGAGGACTTCGGCTCGGTGGCGTTTCAAGGCGGCGGCGTTCATGCCTCCAAGATACGTGCTCGTCCCGGCCCGGTCCACGCACCTTGGCTCCGCCCGCCCATACTATACTCGCCCCGATGATTTCGGACCCCGGCTCGTGCGGCTCCGCAGGCCACCGCCCAGAGCACTTCAGAACCTCAACCGGCGCGTCTGAACGTTTCTAATCGCCTCGTTGACAGCGTCATAATACGCGTTCGTATGCATGGTGAAGTGATTCACGGCGTCCCCGATAGCACCTGTCGTCGCTCATCGATCTGGACCACTTGGCCCACAGACAAAGGCCGACCCTTTCGGATCGGCCTATTATTGACAAACGGGAGTGTTACCGGGCCAGCACAGCGCCAAGCCGACGCCAACCGATGCCATCGCTATCAGGAATCGCCCAGGAACTTATCTAGCCAGCTAAGCTAAAGGCTGCTTCCCGACCAGCGATCCTTCATCCGCCGAGCCGTATCCGGCGCGAAGATACGGACAACGAGCCAGATGACGAAGCCGATGAGGGCGATTTTCAAGGACAGAATGAGCAGGAACACCATGATGCCCATGAGTCCCATGAAAAGCTTGAACACGAAGCCCAGGGCCATGAAGCCGAGCACCGCGAACAATCCGGTGAAGAAGATGGTGCGTAGCATCCTGAAGTCTCCGTGAGGTTCTGGGAGCCTTACGCGTGATGCGTGCCGCGGGTTTCAGCCGGTCTCCGGACGTCATTGTTATCGGCGCGGGACTGATCGGACTGGCTGCGGCCGCCGCACTGGCGACAGAGGGACTGACAGTGCTGCTCCTGGGAGAGCCGAGACCGGGTGAAGCGTCACTGGCCGCCGCTGGCCTCCTCGCGCCCTCCGTCGAAGAGGTGCATGCCGCGCGGCCGTTCGCCATCGCCAGCCGCGACCGATACCCGTCGTATCTGGAGTGGATTCAGGAGCGCACAGGTGTTCGTGTGCCGCTCAGCCGGAAAGGCGTTCTGCAAGTCGCACTGACCGACAGCGATGCGCAGTTCCTCCACGCGAGCCGTGACGACGTTGGTGGAAAGCTCGCGTACGGTAGGCACGATATTGCCGGAGAGAGCCGGAGCCAGTGGTTCGATCAGGAGGGCCTGACGAACCTCGAGCCGTCCGTGCGACACGCGCGCGGC
>JBKJRV010000376.1:0-6041 GCA_046593115.1 Gemmatimonadaceae bacterium | reverse complement strand
CCTGCCATCCCCCTCCACTGCCTTGGGGAGTCATTCCCGAACGCGTGCATAGGTGACAGTCCTTACGGGTCACCTCCGATTTGTGGCCTCGGGAACCTTCGATGCAATGACCCGCTGAACGAGGCCGTCCAGTGCATCGCGACGGATCCACCGGGCGACGATCACGAGGTCGTTCTCCGGGTCCACGTAGATCATGTTCGTGCCATTGCCCAGGTGCATGAACGCTGATGAGGGAGCACTGGGGAGGAGTTTTCGATCCGTGTTGACGAACCAGTTCATGAAGCCATAAGTCGGCTCCACGGAGGTTGGGGTAAGCGCCATCGTCACCCACTTTTCCGAGAGCACCTGCCGGTCTTTCCATTTGCCGCGCCGCAGGGTGAGAAGTCCGAATCGCGCCTGATCGCGGGCACTGATGAAGACACCGCCACCCCAATGGCCTCCTCCGCTCACCGACTGGACCGCGACCCCGTCGATCTCCACCCAGGAGGTTTGATACCCGAACCACCGCCAGGTGGGGGACGCCCCGATTGGATCCATGACGTACTCGCGCAGCACTTCCGGAAGCGGTCTTCGCCACACGTTCAGCGCGGCAAGAGCAAGCGCGTTGACGCGAACGTCATTGTACTCGTACACGGTTCCGGGATCGACCCTTTTTCGCGTTGCCCACTGCGCGGTATCGCCGGAGGGACGATCGGCCCATTCCGGCTTTCCCCAGAGCGTTCCTTCCCAGTCACTGGTCTGTCGAAGCATCTGCTCCCACGTGATGCGACGATTGTGCTCGGTCTCGAACGGTTCAAGCAAGGCACTTCTCGCGGGAACTCCGCCCGGTCCAAGTGCGAGGACCGGTGCCATGTAATCGCGTACCGGATGCTGAAGACTGCGGATCATCCCGCGATCAAAGGCCACGCCAACAGTGCTCGACAACAATGACTTGGAGACACTGAAGGTCATGTCGACGCGAGCCGCATCACCCCACTCCGCAACGATGTATCCGTGACGAATAATCAGCCCTGTCGGATCGCCACGCACCCTGAACGGTCCAACGCCCGTGCCATGCGGCTCTCGTCCAAAGGTCTGGTAGTGCGCAGCTTCCAGATCACGTGGTGACGTGGATTCCTTCTCTATCGCGAACGCCACGGCCGCCGCAACAGAGCTGGAATCGAGTCCCGCATCATGCGCAGAACGGCGCTCCCAACTGTCACCAGCGGCCGGAAAATAGGGAGCTGGTACCGCCCGCCCGCGCTGCTGCGACGTGGCATGGGCCGGGCTTGTCGCGAGTGCCAGCACCAGCACCGAGACGAGGCTGAAGCCCTGCGCACACGGTCGCCGTCGCCGGACACTGCGAAATCCTTTCATCGGACACATAATCTACGTGCTCGTTTCTGCCGAAGGTTCGTTGGGCTGTGATCCGGATTTCACGCGACTTGCCGCTTCACGATCGGCAACGAGACTCGACAGCAGCAGCCCAGCCAGCGCCGCAAGCACCACGTATGCCTGTGGCTCCGGGACCGCGCGCACCGCCAGAATACCGAAACCAGTCATGAGCACATTCGCCGAGTGCACGAGGCGATGCACCAGCCGGTCCGAATGCCGGGCACGCCACCTGGAAAGGTTCAACGCCGCGTGGAGAAGCAGTGCGAACCCCGAGCCAAGAAACCAGACCAGGCTCGCCGAGAGGGGCTCGAAAGAGGCGAGCCCGATGGCGCTGTGGGTAGCGCCAAGCACCACAAGCGTCAGGAGGCTGATCCAGAACAGTGCTCTCGTCACGCCTCATTCTGCCATCCGCCTGAACGCTGCGCCAGACGCCGCGGTATCGGCTTTGCACCGTCGCGGGAACTCAACCACTGGAGATGCGAGTGAAGAATCGGCTTGGCGAGGTGGGATCGCTGCTGAAGGAAACGGTAGACGATTTCTTCGAGGATGGCTGCCCAATGCACGCCGCCGCGCTGTCCTACTACACGATTTTTTCGTTGCCGCCGATGTTGGCCCTTCTCATCATGCTGGCGGGATTCATCTGGGAGCCGGCGCAGATTCAGGGGGCCATCGAGAGCCAGGTGCGCGATCTCGTCGGCAGTAACGGCGCCGCGCAGGTCAAAGCGATGCTCGAGCACCGGGATGGAACCGGTGGCAACGGCCTCCTCACCACGACCGTCGGCATCGGTCTGCTCATCTTCGGTGCCACAGGATCGTTCCTGCAGCTGCAGACTGCGTTGAACCGTGCCTGGGAGGTAGAGCCCATACCCGGCAAGGGCCGGATCCGTGATTTCATTACCAAGCGACTCTTTTCCTTCGGGCTCATCCTCGGGATTTTCTTTCTGCTGCTCGTGTCACTCGTCGTCACGGCCGGATTGAGCGCCCTCAGCCAACAATTTGCCGGTGATCTCTCCGAGACACTCCTGCTCGCGCTCAATGCGGTGATCGCATTCGGGGTCATCACCGTTCTCTTCGCCGCGATGTTCAAGGTCATGCCCGATGCGGAAATGGATCTGCGCGATGTCTGGGTAGGGGCCTTCGCCACTGCGTTGCTCTTCATGATCGGGAAGTTTGCGCTTGGCTACTACCTTGGGCGCAGTGACCCCGGCAGTGCCTTCGGTGCGGCCGGCTCGCTCGCCGTCATCCTGATCTGGATCTACTACGCGTCGTGGACGGTACTCTTCGGCGCCGAGTTCACCCAGGCGTGGGTCGAACGATACGGCAACGGAATCCGCCCCGAAAAAGGCGCATCTTTCGTGGTCGAACGGAAGGAGCGCGTCCGCCCCCACATCGGGAAACGGAGCGTCGCACTGGCCAATGCCCGGGAAAAGGCCGAGGCGAATGATGAGGTCGCGGAGAAGAAGGACCTGCAGAAGCAGGCAGGGCCGAAGCCTCCCGCCTGACCAGTTAGACAGGTCGAGCGTTATTCGGAGCGTCCCTCGCCCGGCGCCAGCATCAGCGGACACTTCACACAGGCCAGCAGTGTACCCACAAAACCAGCCCGTCCTTCTGGCGTGGTCACCCAAAGCCGGTTCTGCCACGGCGGATCATGTCGAACATGCTGGCCATGACCGCAGGCCAGATCGGCCACCCACTGCCCCTCGGCATCCAGGTGAAACCCCGTCACCGCTCGAAGCGGAATCACGGACTGCGCGTGTCTGACTTCAGCGCTTCGACCAGACGTCTTCCGCCTGCTCCAGATGCCGTCGCTGGTGCCTCGGCAGAATGACCAGCGCCGAGTACACGTTGTAGTGAATGCGGGCGTCGAAGGGAGAGACAATACGGACCGCACTGAGCGGCAGTCCGTCTGCTATGCGAATGATACCGATCTGCTCCGTTTGAAGACGGTCGAACTCATCGACGACGGTGTCGCGGCCCAGATCGCCACCCGGAATGAACGCGGCCGCCGTGCGCACTTTGCCGATCCTGCGGCCATTCACGGTGAGCATGGGTCCGGCCATTATCGATAAGAGCCAGCCGAGAAAGTCACGCCGGTAGCGGAGGGTGTGCGGTGCTTCCTGACGACGCGCCTCCTCGAGCGCGCGCCGGATCAACGGGAGAAGGGCCTTCGTAGTGAGGTTCAGGTGAGCGATGCATTCCGCAACCGACCATCGGAGCGGATCGGCGCGTACGGACCACTGGTCTGCCGGCGTGGCTGCCACGAGGCGGTGCACACGCTCCTGGGCATCCTCGAGTTCGGCGACGATCGGCGCCAGTTGCTGGTTCATTACTTCATCTACCCCAATCGAGAACGCCTTCATCGAGCTGTGCGCCGTCCTCCCACCAACTCGAGTTTGCCCTGATCCGGTGGGAAGCCCGTCGCGGTCAGGAGACTGTGACGACCTGAATCATCCCCTTTGTGAAGTGCGGCTTGCCATCCTTCGCATCAGGCAGAAAGCAGATCAGCATGTAGTTGCCGGCAGTGAGGTCGGCAGAAAAGTACACCGGTATCCCAGCGGCGACCCCGGCAACGCCGCCCAGGGGTTCACCCGGGGGCGGGCCCTGCATCTTCTCCATCCAGCCCAGCATGTCCTTTGGCGTCTTTCCTGGCGCGAGACGAATGAGCTCGACCTCATGCGGCTGACCCATGTCGGTGCGGACCTCGATCGTCTGCTTTCCGACAACGAGCGGCTTCGTGAGCTTGAAGCCATAATCGTGCAGCGTCATCACGATGTCTGCTGACGGCGCTTTTGCGCCAGCGCCTGCTGCCTTCTTCACCGCGAGCGGCAGCACCATTCCCTTCGCCGCATGCGGCATCCCTTCCGGAATATCCACCATGCATACCACCGCATAATTTCCGGGAGTCATGTTCATCGTCGCATTGGTCTCGGTGCCGGGACCGGACGCGTTGGGTCCGCCTACCATCGCGAGCCACGTGGGAGGTGGGCCTTTCGTCTTCAGCGCTTTCTCGAAATCCGCGACCGTCTTGCCACTGTCCATGCGAAGGACCTGCATGTGATGAATACCGGGACCATCGTTCACCAGCCGGAATGATGTCATCCCGGCAGGAATTTCAGTCGGCCCCGCGAATTTATAGTTGGTGGCGTTGAACGTGACGACATTGGGCGTTGCCGCCATCGAGTCGGCAGTGGACGAGGCGGCCGCAGCCGCCGAGTCCGCGGATGGACGTTCCGCGGTCGAGCAGGCGGAGAGCAGCCATAGCGAGATAGCGATCGTTGCTGAGACGCGAGAGACCAAGGGAGTAATCCTCGAATGAGTTTGCGCGCGGTTGGTACAGGAACGGAGCAGATGCTGGGGGTCTGGGTCGCCATCGTCAAGCCTCGCGCGCTCCAGCGTCAGTGAAGGTGCCGGCCGGCACGATGTCGAGGTCCTCTTCCCATGATGCCACTCCAACGTCTCATTTCCCGGTCGCGTAGTACACCAGCCTGAGTTCGCACACGGGTCGCCCGCAGTGCTGTACCCCAACCTCACGATTGCAATGCATCATTTTCTCGTGGTTCTGTCCTTCCTCATCGTTTTGGCATCCCGCCCGGCCGTCGCTCAGACCGCGACGCTCGATTCCGCGACGATGGCGGCGTTTCGGTGGCGACCCATCGGACCGGCGAACATGTCCGGGCGTATCACCGATGTCGAAGGCATACCGAGTCCCAGCAAGACCTTCTATGTCGCAGCCGCTGCGGGGGGCATCTGGAAGACCACCAACAACGGTGTGACCTTTCGCCCGATTTTCGACCATGAGCGCATTATCTCCATGGGCGATCTCGCCATCGCGCCATCGGATACGAACGTGCTCTATGCGGGCACCGGTGAGGAGGATTCGCGGAACTCCATCTCACCAGGTGGCGGCATGTTCAAGAGCACCGATGGGGGGATGACGTGGAAGCTTTCGGGTCTCGTCGAGACGCAGACCATCGCCCGCATCGTGGTTCACCCGAAAGATCCCAACACGGTCTACGTCGCCGCACTCGGCCACATCTGGAATGCCAATCGCGAGCGCGGCCTCTACAAGTCCACCGATGGCGGCGCCACCTGGCAGCTCTCCAAGTTCATTTCGGATCGCGCCGGATTCATCGACGTCGCCATGGACCCTTCGAACCCCAATACGCTCTATGCCGCGAGTTGGGAGCGAGTACGTGGTCCGTACTTCCTGAAGAGCGGCGGACCGGGCAGCGCCCTGTGGAAGACAACGGACGCCGGCCGCACCTGGACGGAGATCAGGGGCGGCGGCTTTCCCGAGACGGTGAAAGGGCGTATCGGTATCGCGATTGCGCCGAGCAATCCGAAGATCATCTACACGATGGTCGAGGCTGATACGGTCATGGGGGCCCCGAAGGGCGGGAAGCGACAGAGACGTCCGTCGGGTCTCTATCGCTCCACCGATGGCGGAGCGACGTGGACCAAGATGAATTCCGCGAACGTTCGGCCCTTCTACTACTCGCAGGTGCGAGTCGACCCGGTTAATCCGGATCGTGTGTACTTCTCATCCACTCCGGTGCTCGTCTCCGATGACGGCGGGAAGACGGCGCGCGGGGCGACCGTCGGGCTTCATGTTGCCCACGATGAAATGATCGGGATCGTTGGGGTCGATCCACTGCGCGTGATGGTCA
>JBKJRV010000241.1:0-2652 GCA_046593115.1 Gemmatimonadaceae bacterium | reverse complement strand
CGGGCGCTCCCGACAGCACAGTGGTTCGCTTCGCACTGCCACGCGCGCTGGCTCCGCGTGATTCGATGACGGTGCGTTTCGCATGGGACGCGCGCGTCTCGACTGTTCCTCGCCGGCAGGGGCGTCGCGGACGGCACTACGATTTCGCACAATGGTTCCCGAAAGTCGCGGTTTACGACCGTGGTGGCTGGCAGCCCAATCCGCTGATTCCCGCCGGAGAGTTCTACGGGGAGTTTGGCACGTACGATGTCACGCTGACGGTTCGCGACGACCAGGTCATTGGCTCCACTGGTGTTCCGGTGAGCGGTGATCCGGGCTGGGAGCGCGTGAAGCGCTGGGGTGCGGTGTTTCCCGCTGCTCGACCGGCCGCTGCTGATGACACGGTGTCCGCGGTCGCCACTCCGCCCGGATTCAAGTCCGTTCGCTGGGTCGCCGAAAGCGTGCACCACTTTGGATGGTCGGTGTCGCCGGACTACATGTTCGAGGGCGCCGCCTATATCCGGAAAGATTCCGCGCGTGAGGCGAGCTCGGTCCCCGCATTCGACACGGTGCCCATCTACGTGCTCTATCGCCCCGGCGACGAGAAGGAGTGGGGCAATGGCGCGGTTGTGCGTCGCGTTGGTGATGCACTGGGATGGCTCGAGTTCCTGTACGGTCCGTACGCATATCCGCAGCTCACCAGCCTGCACCGGCTGGATGGCGGCGGTACCGAGTTTCCAATGCTGATGATGAACGGCTCGCCGTCGCTGGGACTGAACCTCCACGAGGGTGGTCACATGTACAGCTATGCCATCCTCGCGAACAACGAGTGGCGTTCCGCCTGGATGGACGAGGGCCTGAGCGACTATCAGACGGAGTGGGCCCAGGGGCTAACCAAGAAGGAGCGTGCGAAGCGCCCTGCACCGGTGGCGGCCCCGGTGAAGGGGTATCGTCGCCACGCCATCCTGCCCTGGAGCTTCGAGGGCTCGGACATGGAGGAGCATCGGCTCCAGCTCACCGGTCGCGCACAGCCGCTTGCCACGCCGGCCACTCGAGCAACGGAGTTCCGCGTCTATTCGGGGTTGGCGTACACTCGCGCGGGGACGATGTATGGGGCGCTGCACGACGTGATGGGCGACAGCACCTTCATTCGTTTTCTGCGCGGGTACTACTCGCGCTGGGCGCTGCGGCATGTTGATGAGCTGGCGATGCGCACCGAAGCGGAGCGCGCGTATGGAAAGCCGCTGGGATGGTTCTTCGATCAATGGCTGCATCGCACGGGCGTCACTGATTACTCACTCGAGGACGTGCGAACGCGTCGCGACGGGTCCGAATGGGTCACGACCGCCTCCGTCGTGAAGCGCGGCGACTTTCTCCATCCCGTCCCCCTCGGCGTCCGAACACCGGACGGTTGGACTACTGCGCACGGCGATCCGCTGCTGGCGAAGCAGACGCTTGAAGTGCGGACGTCCGCGAAGCCGACGGAGATTCGGCTGGATCCCTACCGGGTGACGGACGACTGGGATCGCCGGAACGATGTCGTGTCGCGGGGCCTGTTTGGCCATGACGCGCGACGCGTCATTTTCGCCTGGCCGTTCCTGGATCACGTCGATCGGGAGCGATCGGTGATGACGGTGCGTCCTGAAGGCTGGTACAGCGATTACAAGGGAGTCGCGGCAGGTGCCCGCTTCCGCTCCAGCTATCAAGGGTGGATCGACCGGTACGATGTCGGATTGGCGATCTCGCCGGGGCCTCCGCAGTTTCGTCGCACACCCAGTGGCGAGATCGCTCGGCCGCCGGAGAGTGTCTTCGAGCGACTTGGACCGCAGGGATGGGTCGTCGCCGAGAACTTCCGCGCAGGCGAAAGCAAACCAAGGATTGGAACGCGCGCGGGAATCTGGGTGCTGGATGGCGTTGCGAAGCTCGACATCCGCAAGCGATTCGACGACAACGAGTTTGTGTTCGCGCAGGGGAGAACCGGGCATCGTACAGTGGCGCTCACCGGCACCGTGGTCTATGACGACACGTTTGCCGATCCGCGCCGCTGGAGCTCGGAGGCGGTGCTGGACCTTAGCGCCGAGTACGTGACAACCTTGAGCGCGCGGCGTGACGTGACCGTGCGTGCGCTCTTCGACGTTGGACTGATGACGTTGCCGGGACCGGGGCCGAGTGGGGGGGATCGCGAACTTTTCTCGCGGACGGAGCTCGAGGGGCAACGCAAGAAGGTCAGTGGAACAGCCGGGAATCGCATGCACACCCAACGCGCGCTCTTCGCATTCGGCGACGCGCCGGTTGAGCGCGCGACGATGCTCTCGTCGGCCAATCCGACGGAGTCGTTCGAGGAGCACTTCACTCGTCCGCGCGGTGGGCCGCTTGCACCGCCGCAGCATGGTGGGTTCGCGCCGCCGTGGTCATACCTCATTCCGGGCGGAGCGTATCTCCGTGGATACAATGCGGCTCTCCCGCTGGGCAAGGCCGTTGCCGCGAACGTCGAGGAGTCGTACCGATTTCGGAGCTTTGGTGGAAGCGCGCGCCGGGTGCATCTCTGGGGCTCCGTGTTCGCGGACGCTGCCGTCCCCATCGAGGGCGGTACGCGCCGCATCACCGATCGTATTCTGGCCGACGCCGGCGTGGGACTCGCGCTGCGCGGGCGGCTCTACGACCGCGACGTTA
>JBKJRV010000188.1:0-2791 GCA_046593115.1 Gemmatimonadaceae bacterium | reverse complement strand
ACCCTCTGCGCTTTACGCAATACGCAATAGGCGCTTATCCGACTTTTCTCCACCGCGCTTCATCGCTGACCTGACGCAGGAGCCGGTCAGGCGAATGGTGGTTGGGGAACAGGTGCGTGTCACTCACGCTGTTGAGCGCCATCCGCAGCAGTTCGAACCGCTCTGCGACCGACTCGAACAGTTCTGCCAGTCCGTGCTGCTCCGCCAGGCGGTGCTCCGCCGCCAGGTGAAAGCCACGCGCACCCATTTCCTGGTAGTAGTCGAGATCGGGTCCGCCACGGCGGTAGCGCCGGGCAACAATGAAATCGGGAAACAGTCCGCACATCCAGAGCGCGTAGTTCCCGAGATGTGCGCGCACCAGGAAGCTTCGCGTCGCGTCCGCGTCGCCGGCATCTCCCATGATCGCCGCGAGCGTATCGTACTGCTCATCATCGCTGTCGGCGATCCGATCGGCACGATGCCGGATGCCGAACTCCAGCAGAATCGCGGCGACGTAATCCGCGATGCCGCGGTCGTTTTCACCAAGGCGCCGCAGCGCGTGCCGCACCACCACATACGAAAACAGCGGAAGCGAGGCGTTGCATCCCTGCCGGGATTCCATCAGCGCGTCGGGAAGTCTCGGGTCGTCGAGCAGCGCGTCCAGGCCGTCGTCCCGAAGCACCCGCTCCGATCTCGCCAACTCGTCTCCCGATCCCTTAGCCACCAGACGGAGCGCCAACTGCGCGTCGTCCCGGCCCAGCCGCCGTCGAACATTCCCGAGAATCATCCATTCCTCCTGGTCGGCAACGTCCCACCTCTATATCTGGTGACGACGCGCACGCGCAAACGCAATCGGCACTCGGGCGCACCTCCCTGCCAATAACACGGCAGGCGTGAGAAGGTTCGATCTCACGCCCGCGTCACCCGCTCCCTGACCTCTCGCCAGGCCTATCTCGGAGGGCGAGTTGCGTTGGCCATGGCAAGACCGGCTTCATAAAGCAGGCTGGTGATGCGAGCCAGACTCTCGTAGTTGACGCGCGACGCATCGTCTGACACGCGATGGTAGTCCGCATGCAGGGGACCGGTCAGGAACACAATCGGAACGCCCTGGCGCGCATAGCTGTAGTGATCGCTTCGCTCATAGATGCGCTCGGGATGCTCGGGGTCATCCCACGTCCGGTCGAACACGAGCGGGCGCGCCATGGCGGCGTTCACCGAGTCCAGCATCGCGCCGATGCGGCGTCCCTGCCCGTTCGGCGCCGCCGACGGACCAACCACGAACACCGTGTCGCCTCCGTTGCGACCAATCATGTCAGCATTGATCTGTCCAACGATCGAGGCCATCGGCACGGTCGAATGCGTGCTGAAATACTCGGACCCCAGCAAGCCTTTCTCCTCGGCCGTGTGCCACACGAAGAGAATGGAGCGGCGCGGCCTGGGCGTGGAGACGGTAAACGTTCGTGCAATCGCGAGCAGCGCCATCGATCCGGAGCCATCGTCATCGGCGCCGTTCGCGATGGAATCGCCGTTCTCGGCTGGGAGAATCCCGAGGTGATCGTAATGCGCGCCGTACGCGACGTAACTGCCCCGCAATGCGGGATCGATGCCCCGGACAATTCCGACGATATTGTACGACGTGATCTCCTGCACCCGTTGCTCCACGCGTCCGCTGAATCGGCGTCCCGTGAGCAGTTGCGCCCGATCGTCATTCGGCCACCCTGCTGGCAGCAGTGCGCGATTCAGCTCCAGCCGCCCGAGCAGGACCATGGGCAGTGTACGCAGGCTGTCGGACTGGTCCATCGCGTCCGTGCGTTGGCTCATGCTGCGCAACATGTCCGGAAGGCCAAGCGCCAGATTCTGGCCGGCCTTGCCCGTGAGCAGAAAGATGATGGCGGCCGGTCGTAGCGACGCGAGGCGGAACAGCCGATCGCCAATAGCGCTCTCCGACTCCAGCGAGTTGCGTGTGGCGTCATCCACTCCCGCCGGAGCGCTGATCACGACGACGACGACCTTCCCCTGCGCGTTGAGTCCGGCGAAGTCGTTGCGGCCGAGATCGGCCCGCGTGAGCCCATAGCCCGCAAATACGAGATCGCCATCGGCAGTGGTGCGTGGGAGCGGCGCGCCCGGCCCGAAGCTCGTGAGCGGCACGAGTTGCTCACCCGGCGTCACAACCGTCTGCCCCGACGGAGCGACAATCGTGAACCGCGTTGCCTCGGTGAGTCGCCGGCTGATCAACGGGACACGCTGATAGAAGCCGCTGTCTCCCGCAGGCTCCACGCCGAGCGCGGCCAGGCGGTCGGCGAGAAAGCGGGCGGCGCGCCGCTCGTCGGCCGTGCCCGCTTCCCGTCCGCGAAACGAATCGGCGGAAAAGACTGTGAGATCGCGGCGAAGTTCGTCCGCGGTGGGCATCGCGCGAGATCGCGACGGCGGTGTGGGAACGGGAGCGGTCGGGGTGGTGCGCGTGGGCGCGCAGGCCATGGTGCCGGCGAGCAGCAGCGAAGCGAGTCCGTATCGAGTCATTGTGTCGTGAGGGTAACGGCAGAACGCGAGCCGGGCAAGCAAGTTTGCCGGTGGACGTGTCCGCCGTCTATCTTCGCTACACATGCCGCTCCGGATCCTTCATCTGGATGCGGGGCGCGATTGGCGCGGCGGGCAGCGACAGGTCATGCTGCTCGCGAACGGACTGCGCGAGCGCGGATTCGAGCCGCTCGTCGTGAGCCCGCCCAACTCGCCTCTCATCCATCGTCTTCATGATCGCGGCATCGCCGCGTCCGCCATCGCCATGCGATCGGATTGGGATATTCCGGCCGCG